>JBBAFX010000112.1:0-7725 GCA_041655195.1 Trueperaceae bacterium | reverse complement strand
GGACTCGAACAGTTCGCGCGGCACGCCCACGAAGAAGTTGCGTAGGAGGAAGATGGCGAACGGCAGGCCGAAGCCCACGTGGAAGAGGACCACGCCTGGCACCGTGCCGAAGAGGCCGATGTCGCCAAAGAGCCGCGCCAGTGGGATGAGCGCTAACTGCAGCGGCACCACCAGCAGGCCGACCACGATGAGGAGCAGGACGTCGCGCCCGGGGAACCTTATCCAGGACAGAGCGTAGGCTGCGCCGGCCGCTAGGAGCACCACCAGGATGGTGCTGGGCACGGTGATGTAGACGGTGTTCCAGAAGGCGCGGGTTATGTCGGGGTTCTCTAAGAGCGCCCGGTAGTTGTCGATTATCAGGCCGCTGGGGTTGGCGAGCGCCGTCCACCAGCCGCTGTTAGCGATGTCGCCGGAGGTGCGCAGCGACTGGATTAGGAGCACGAAGACGGGCAGGAGCCAGAACAGCGCTATCGCTGCGAGGACGATCTGCACCACTCCGCTACTCAGGAACCGGCTGATTCGGGTCATCCGTCCCTCCTGAAGTTACGGATGTTGAAGAGCATGGCGGGGATGATCATGATCAGTAGCAGCATGGCGAGCGCGCTGCCGAGGCCGAAGTCGCGGGCGCCGCCGAACGACGCGCGCCACATCTCGAGTGCCAGCACGTTGGCGTGGGGCTGCATAGATTCGGGCGCGATGATGAACACCAGGTCGAAGATCTTGAGCACGTTGATGACGGTGGTGACCATGACGACCATGAGGATGGGCATGAGCACCGGCACCGTCACGTGCCGGAAGACCTGCAGCTCGTTGGCGCCGTCCGTGCGGGCGGCTTCCTGCAGTTGCGGGTCGAGGCCCGATAGGCCCGCCCCGATGATGACCACCGCGAAGCCGGTCTGCATCCAGATGTAGCCGATCATGATGGAGATGGTGATGAAGGTGGGCCCGAGCCAGGCTATGCCCGGGAACGGCGCCCTGAACGCTGACGCGGCCAGTTGGACCCGGTGCTGGGCGCCGGCCTGCACGTCGAACGAGAAGCGGCCCGCGGCGTCGGTGACCGTGCGCCCCACGACCTTGTCGCCGTCGAGGAGCTGCACGGGTACGTCCGGCATGCCCATCTCCGCGGCGTCCACCTGCCCCACCGTGCCGCCGGGCGAGAAGTCGAGCCACACCACTCCCTGGACCGTGCCGGGTGCGGGCACGGGGCTCTCGGCGCTTGCTACTTCGGCTGGCAGGTTGCCCGCCTGCACTCCCACTAGCCCCAGGTGGAGCGTGTCGCCGGCGGTGACCGTGGTAGTGGTGCGGAAACCGCCGCCCTCCAGCGCCTCTAGGGGCGCCTCGCGGGAGGCGCGGGCCGTGGGGTACTCGCCGGGCGGTTGGAAGATATGGACCAGCGCGCGCGCCATGGCGTTGGCGGTGCCCACCTCGGGGCTGGCGGCGAAGAGGAACCGGAAGGTGACGCCCGCCGCGAGGCCACTGACCACGAGCGGCAGGAAGATGGCCATGCGGAACGCGGAGCGCCACGGTAGCCGGTTGGAGAGCACGGCGAAGACGAGGCCGAGGGACGTGATGATGACGGGCACCACCAGCACCCAGATGAGGTTGTTGCGCACGGCTATGAGGGTGCGCGGTTGCGTGAATATCTGTTCGTAGTTGGCGAGGCCCACGAAGTTGTTGCCGGAGGCGTCGAAGGTGCTACGAACACCGGTGAAGATAATGGGGTAAACGAGCAGCGCGCCCAGGAGTATGAGGGCGGGCCCGAGGAAGGCGCTGACCTTCAGAAAAAGCACAACCGCGCGCCCCGTCTTGTTTCGGGGCGCGCGGTTGCTCTGTATTGCTGTCGCCACTTAGGCGAGTTTACGACTTACTGGAAGGCCGCGGAGGCTTCCGACTCGAGTTGGAAGGCTACGCCGTCCACGTCGTGGCTCTGGAGGAACTCCACGAGGAGACCCCACATGCCCTGACCGCTGGTACCACCGAAGGCGGCCGGCTGCAGGTCGGACATGTCGAAGCGGAACACTTCGGCCTGCTGCAGGGCAGTGGCGGACTGCTGCAGAACTTCGTCGGGGTAGACGGAGACGTCGACACCCTGGTTAGGCGAGGTGAACCCGCCCAGGGCGGCCCACACTTCAGCGGCTTCGGGGGTGGCGAGGAACCGCATGAGCTGGGTGGCGGCTTCGTTGTTGGTGAACTGCACGGCTACGTCGCCGCCACCAACGACGGCGGGGCCGGAGCCAGCCACGGACGGGAAGGCCACGAAGCGGGCGGTGGTGCCGAGCTCGGCGTTGGTGTCGGAAGCTATAACGCCGGCGGAGAAGTCGGCGCCGTAAACGAAGGCGGCCGTGGGGTTATCGAGGAACGGCTGCACGGTGCCGACGGGGAAGCCGGCTTCGAGGGTGCCCTGGAGGCCGTTAGCCAGCCATTCGTGCCGCCAGATCTGCGCGAGGTAGCCGAGGGCTTCCTTCACGCTGGCGTCCGTCCAGGCGATCTCGTGGTTGGTGAGCTGGTCGTACATGTCGGCACCAGCGGAGCGCAGGTAGACGTTCTCGAACCAGTCGGTGAGGGTCCAGCCGTCGCCACCGGCAACGGAGATGGGGGTCACACCGAAGTCGAAGACGGTCTGAGCGGCTTCAACGAACTCGTCCCACGTGGTGGGCGGTTCGACGCCGGCGGCGGCGAGGATGTCGGCGTTGTACCAGAGGAGCGACTTGTTGGCGGCCTTGAACCAGACGCCGTAAAGGTCGCCGTTCACGCTGCCGAGGTCGCGCCACGCCTGGGCGTAGTTCGCGTCGACCAGGTCGCCTACGGAGTCCTCGATGTTCACGAGCGCGCCGCGGTTAGCGAACTCGACCAGCAGGCCGGGCTGGGGCAGCATGGCCACGTCGGGCGGTGAGCCGCCTTCGAGCTGGGTGCCCACCACGGTGGCGATGTCGTTACCGGTCGAGAAGAACTCGACCGTGGCGCCGGTCAGGGTGGCGAACTCGTTAAGGACGGCCGTGAAGGCCGCCTGCTCGTCACCGGACCACACGCCTGCTACGCGGACGGACTGACCGGACAGGTCCGGCCAGCTCTGTTGGGCGCTGACGGCGCCACCTATCAGTAGAGCCGCTAATACGACACGGAACAGACTCTTCATATCTTTCCTCCTGAATCCTAAAGATACTGCTTTGATTGCTTCGCCCTGCTGCCGGTATCACCGGCCATACCGAGGGACCAAGTCGGGCTGTCTGCCGAACTATGGCAGCGTGTAGCCCGTCCAACGGGTTCACCATAACAGCCTATCGGCGGAACTGTTGTCGTACATACATTCCAGAACCAGAGGGTGCGGTGTTACAGCGGCCCACCGTACGAAGCAGCGCCGCCGGTACTCGCTGGTACCGGCGGCGCTGACCTTATAGGACGCGGACTTACCGTTCAGTTAGGCTGACTAGCCCGCTACCTACGGGCGTGACTGCCAGCGGTGCTCAATCCAGGAAGTCGCGCAGCTTGCGCGTGCGGCTTTCGTGGTACTTGAGCTTGCGCAGCGCCTTGTTCTCGATCTGGCGGATGCGTTCGCGCGTGACGCCGAAGTGGCTGCCTACCTCCTCGAGGGTGTGCTCGCGGCCGTCCACGAGGCCCTTGCGGAGCTTCAGCACCATGGCCTCGCGGTCGTTCAGCTTGCCGAGCGCCTCCTCCAGTTCTTCGGAGAGGATGTTCTTGGAGGCTTCGTCCACGGGCGACTCGATGTTCTCGTCCGGTATGAAATCGCCGTAGAAGGAGTCTTCCTCGTCGCCGATGGGGGTCTCGAGGCTGAAAGGTTCGCGCGTGAGCTTGAACGCTTCCTCCACCTTCTCAGCGTTCCAGTCGGGGCCCATGGCGTCCGCGATCTCGGCGAACGTCGGTTCGCGCGAGAGCTCCTGCTGCAGCCGGCGGCTGGCGCGGGTGAGCTTGTTGATGGTCTCCACCATATGCACGGGGATGCGGATGGTGCGCGACTGATCGGCGATGGCGCGGTTGATGGCCTGCCTGATCCACCAGGTGGCGTAAGTGGAGAACTTGTAGCGGCGACGGTACTCGAACTTCTCGACGGCGCGGATGAGGCCCTGGTTGCCCTCTTGGATGAGGTCGAGGAAGCTCATGCCGCGGCCGTTGTACTTCTTGGCGATGCTGACCACCAGGCGCAGGTTGGCTTCTATCAGGTGCTGGCGGGCGAGGTCGCCGTCTTCCACAACGCGCTGCAGGCTGCGGCGGGAGCGGTCGTCGAGTTCAGCGCCCTGTTCGTCGAGGCGTTCACGCGCTTCCTCACCGGACTCAATGCGGCGCGCCAGGTCGATCTCTTCCTCGAGGGTGAGGAGCTTAACGCGGCCGATCTCCTGCAGGTACTGCCTGACGGGGTCGTTGGTCTTAACGCGGGCGTCGGCGAGCGCCTCGGCGCGCGCTTCGAGTTCCTCGCGGTCGAGCTCGCCGTCCTCGTCGTCGTCGTCGAGTTCATCCTCGTCGACCTCGTCCTCGTCTATCATCTCGTCGTCCGCGAGGTCGGCTACCGCAATGCCGGACTTCTCGAGGTGCTCCATGAGCTCCTCGAAGTTCTGCTCTTCGGGGTCGAGCCCCTCACCTAGGGTCGCGCGCCGGAAGGCGTCCGAGATCTCCTCGGTGTCGAGCTGGCCGCCGGCCTCCTGACCGCGCGCCACCAGGCTCTTGATGGCCTCGGAACCGAGCCAGGCGTGACCGGCCGTGGCGTCCGCGGCCTCTTCGGCCTCGGCGCCCTTACCTTTGGCAGCCTTGCTGGCGGTCTTACCCGCAGCCTTGGTAGGCTTCGCGGCGCTCTTGGCCGCGCTCTTAGCTGCGGTCTTGCTGGCCGCCTTGGTGGCCGTCTTGCTAGCAGCCTTGGCGGCTGGTTTCGCGGCATCCTTGGCCTTCGTGGTTGCGGCCTTCGTGGTTGCGGCCTTAGCAGTTGTGGTCTTGGTGGCCTTGGTGGCCTTGGTGGCCTTGGGCTCAGTCTTGGCCTTAGCGGTCGACTTGGCGGCGGGCTTAGCGGCCGTCTTCGCCGGCGCCTTCTCGCTCTTGGCGCTCGTGGCGGTCTTGGTCGCGGCCTTAGCGGGCGCTGCGGCCTTGTCCGCCTTGGCGGTGCTCTTGGTTGCGCTCTTGGTTGCCCTCTTAGCGGCGCTCGTCGCCTTGCTCTTGGCCGCGGGTTCGGCGGCCGACTCCTTGGCGCTCTCGCTCTTCGCCTTGGTCGTAGCCGCCTTCTTGGCGGGCGTCTTCTTGCTTGCTGTCTTCTTGGCCTCGGCCACCGTTACCTCCTGAGCTCGCCCCGTACGCTGGAGACTGTTCGACTACTGTTTCGTGGGTGCAGATGGGTAGAAACGAACCGGCCCGCGGACAGATGCCTGCCGCCGGTCGTTATCACTGGTTCGGTCGCGACAATAGAACGTCGGTCACCTACTCGCTTGTCTCGGGCAGGGGGTCACGCCCATCAGGCGCACACGCACCCCTCAGCCTGCGAAAAGAGAGTCTATCACGTGGGAGCGCGCTAGTCAGTAGCGGACACCGGTGACGTTACTTGCCTGCGGGCGCCTGAGGCGGGTAAGGCCCCTACCCACCTCAGGCACCCGCACGTTGGTGAGGATCAGCGCTCCCAGAGGAGCAGATCATCGAGAGCGGACTTCTCGACTGGTTCTGCGGGCGGCGGCAGGTTGGGCTGCAGCTGCGAATGCGCCGCCCGCTCCGGCCGTGCGCGGTGACCCGGCGCGGTTGGGTGGCGCCCCCGCTCAGTGGCTTTCGGGGGAGGGGCCACCTTGGGCACGGCGGCGGTTTCGCGCCTCATCTGTGCCTTGGCCTCGTTGGTGACGCGCCGCAGCAGCTCCTCAGCCTGCAGCGGTTGCATCGGGCGCGAGAAGAAGTAGCCCTGCGCGCTGTCGACGCCCAGTCGCCGCAGGTAATCGCGCTGGTAGGCGGTCTCGACTCCCTCGGCGATGACCTGCTTGTTCAGCTTGTGCGCCATGGCGCAGATGGCTTCCACTATGGGCCAGGTGCCGTTGTCGTCGCCGTCGTCAACGCCGCTGATCACAGCGTCGCGCTGCCCCACCGCTGAGAAGCGGCGGCTGCCGGTCTGCACGCCGGAAAGGTTACCGGAGCCGCTGCCAGTGTGGGCGCTGCCGGGCGGTACGAGCCCCTTCACGAAGGAGCGGTCGATCTTGAGGGTGCTGATCGGCAGTTGCTGCAAGTAAGCCAGCGACGAGTAGCCGGTACCGAAGTCGTCCAGCGCGGTCCGAACGCCGAGGCGCTCAAGTTTGAACAGCGTGCGCCGGGCCAGGTTCTGGTCGCGCACGAGGACGCTCTCCGTGACCTCGATCTCGAACAGGCCTGGGTCTATACCCGAGTCGTTCAGAGCGCCGCGGACAGTCTCCACGAAGGTGGCCTGGTGGAACTGCAGGGTAGACACGTTCACGGACATGCGGATGGGCAGCATGCCCTGACGCTGCCACGCCTGCAGCTGCAGGGCACTCTCGCGCAGGGTCCAGTGGCCTATCGGGCCGATCAGGCCGGCCTCCTCAGCTACGGGAATGAACTCGGAGGGCGACACCATGCCGAGCTCCGGGCTGCGCCAGCGTAGCAGCGCCTCGAAGCCAATAAGGGAGCTGTCGTCGAGCCGCACCTGCGGCTGGTAGACGATCTCGAACTGGTTGTCGGCCAGGGCGCGGCGCAGCATGCGCTCCAGCTCGAGCCGGCGGCTCAGGCGTGTGCGCACCTCCAGGGTGGAGAAGTGGTAGGCGTTCTTGCCGCCCTCCTTCACCTGGTACATGGCCGCATCGGCGCTGTGCAGCAGCTCGTCGGCGTTGGAGCCGTCGCGCGGGTAGAGGCTGATGCCGATGCTGGCCGAGACCTGCAGCTCGCGCTCGTCGACAGCGATGGGCGCGCCCAGTTCTCGCACAAGGCTGCGGGCCACCTGCCCCGCGGAGTCCTCGTCGGTTACGCCCAGCAGGGCGACCATGAACTCGTCGCCACCCACGCGGCCCACGATGTCGTTGGCGCGCACGTTACTGCGCAGCACGCGGCCGACCTCGCGGAGGAGCTTGTCGCCAATGTCGTGCCCGAAGGTGTCGTTCACGAACTTGAAGCGGTCGAGGTCAACGAAGAGGAGAGCGAGGCCGGTGCCGTTCTCCTCGGCGGCGGTCAGCTCCGCGCGCAGCTTCTCCTCGAAGGTGGCGCGGGTCAGCGCGCCCGTGAGCGGGTCGATCTGCGCCCGCTGCGAGATGGAGCGTTCGTGACGCAAGTTCTTAGAGAGGTACTGCAACCAGCCGACCACGCTGCCGACGCCGGCGTACGTGAGTAGGGCGAAGGCGTGGTTGACGCTGCTGATCGCCTCACCGCCCCACGGCGCCACCCCGATGCCGAAGGCGCGTAGTTGCATTAGCACGTAGCCGATAAGCCCGCCTATTAGGCCAGCCCAGGCTCCCCAAGCCCAGCCAGTGACCGCTACCGGGAAGAGTCCGACCAGGGGAGCGTAGGCTCCCACCCACTCGTAGAGTTGGTGGTATCCGGCCAGGAACCCGAACCAGAGCAGTAACGGCGTCATCCGCCTCGCCCAAGAACTCATAGTGCGGTGATGGTAATCCGCGTTTCGTGACGGGACTCTTACGTGGGCCTGTGACATTACTTACAGGCACGATGCCTAGCTACTTACCGTGCGTTATGGGAATGTCTCAACCAACTATGCCAGTACTGCAGCGGAGAGCCGCGGCCCGG
>JBBAFX010000111.1:0-7767 GCA_041655195.1 Trueperaceae bacterium | reverse complement strand
CAACCCGCTAGGCACGCTCTTCGGCGGCGAGGTGCTGGCGCTCATGGACGTCGGCGCCGCCATCGCGGCGCAGCGCTTCTGCCGCTCCGTGGTGGTCACCGCCTCCACCGAACCCATCGACTTCCGCAACCCCATCTACATGGGCGAGATCATCGAACTCAAATGCCGCGTGGCCTGGACGGGCCGCAGCAGCATGATCGTCCGCTGCGAAGTGCACGGCGAGAACCCCCTCACCGGCGACCGGCGCCTCTGCACCATCGGGCACCTCAACTTCGTGGCGCTCGACCAGGACGGCCGCCCCTGCCCCGTCCCCACCCTCCGGGTCGAAACGGACATGGAGAAACGTCACTGGCGCACCGGCGAACGCGTGCGCGAGGACATAATGCGCCGCCGCGACCGCAAGCAGCCCGAACCATCCTGAACCGACCAGAACCGCTCAGGCTCAACCGCGTTACCGGAGCCGCGCAGACCGCCACTAGCCCCCGCTAACGCCGGCCATTGTCCGAATGGGCGATAACTCTCGCCGCAACACGCCGCGGTAGCGATACATTTCAGCGCAAGATACAGCCAAGTTCCGTGCGGGCGCGCTGAAGCGTCCGCGGTATGGGGTACGTGATGTCGCGTGTTGCTGGCTTCATTCGCACTTTCGCCCTTCTCCTGCTGGTCGCCGCGCTAGGCCAAGCCGCGCTGGCGCAAACGAACGCAGAGCAGGAGACCCACGTCGAACTGATCCTCGACGCCTCCGGCTCCATGTTCAACCGCCTGGCCGACGACCGCTACCGCATAGTGGCCGCCAAAGAAGTCCTCGCCGAACTCATCGCGGCGCTGCCCGCCAGCCCCGACCTCAACGTGGGTTACCGCGCTTACGGCTCCGAGCTGCAAGCCACCGCCGCCGGCTCATGCAAAGACAGTCGCCTGTACGTGCCCATAGAAGGCGTACAGCGCCAGCTCCTGCTCGACACGGTTAAGGGCACCCAGGCGCGCGGCGCCACGCCCATCGCCTACTCGCTGCAACTCGCGCTGAACGACCTACAGGGCCGCAGCGGCCAGAAGCTCGTGGTGCTCATTACCGACGGCGAGGAAGGCTGCGGCGGCGACGTGCGCGCCGCCGCCGAAGCGCTGCAAGCCGCCGGCATCGACCTCCGCATCATCGGCTTCGACCTCAACGACGCCGCCCGCGCCGCCTTCCAAGGCATCGGCGTGTTCGAGAACGCCACCAGCGCCGCCGAACTGCTGGCGGCCCTCAACCGCGCGGTGGTCGAAACCGCCGCACCGGCAGCACCTCCCGCACCTGCCGCCTACCCCGTTACGGTTACCCTCCTGCGCGAGGGCCAGCCGGCGACCGACGGCCCCGTGGTGGCGTTCACGCCCGCCCTCGGCGGCGCCGACGACGCCGAGAGTCTCGCCCTGCGTGATGGCAGCTTCCACGCCGACCTACCCGCCGGCGCCTACGTGGCCAAAGTGTCCGACGCTCACAGCGCCGAGCCCCTCACCATCACCGGCCTAACCGTTACGCCCGAGGGACCCAACGCCTTCGAGTTCGAACTGGCGCCCAGCCTCGACGTGGTCATAACCCCCGCCACCAGCACGCCCAACGCGGGCGCCACCCTGACCGTGGCGTGGGAGGGCGCGCCGGACGTACGCAACGGCTACATCGCGCTCGCGCCCGCCGGCGAGGACCTCGTCATCCTGTACATGGACGCGCCAGGCAGCAGCGGCGAAGGCGTCATGCGTCTGCCCAGCCAACCCGGCGACTACGACCTGCGCTACCAGCTCGACCAGCCCAGCGGCGCCACGGACCTCCTGGGCGTCACCGCCATCAGCCTGCTGTCGGTCGCGGTCAGCCTCGACGCCCCCGCCGAAGCGGTGGCCGGCGGTTACCTGCCCGTCACCTGGGAGGGCCCCGACAACCAGCACGACTTCATAACCATCGTGCCCGCGGGCACGGAGCAAGGCATGTGGACGGCGTACCAAGAGACGGCATCTGGCAACCCCCTCGAGCTGCGCGTGCCCACCGAAGCCGGCGAGTACGAGGTCCGCTACGCCGACGGTTACTCAACCGAAACCCTCGGCAGCATCCCGCTGCTAGTTACAGAGGCCACCGCCGCCTTCACCGCCCCAACTGAAGCGGTGGCTGGCTCGATCATCATCCTCAACGTCACCGCCGCCACCGCGCACCCGTACGACTACATCGCTCTCGTTACGCCCGACACGCACGAGCACGAGTGGGGCCGCAACTACACCTACATCGACGGCGTGGGCCAGTTCGAACTCACCACCGACGAGATACCCGGCCGGTACCTCCTGCGGTACCAGACCGAGGACGCCGGGCCCGTGCCGTTCTCGCAGCCCATCACCATCCTGCCCGCCACCGCCACCGTCAGCGCCCCCGCCTCCGTCGGTGCGGGCCAGCCGTTCGACGTTACGTGGGAGGGGCCCGGCAACGTGGGCGACTTCGTGACCATCGTCCCGGCCGGCACCGCGGAAGGCGAGTGGGGCTACTACGACGAAGTCGGCAACGGCAGCCCCACCGTGCTCTACGCCCCCGACGAACCCGGCGAGTACGAGGTGCGTTACGTCACCAGCCAGCTGGGCCTAACGTTGGCCCGCACGCCGATAACGGTGCGCTGAGGAACCGGCGCGGCCCTGGTACCATCAACAGGGCCGCGCTACACCACGCCGCACGTGCCCATATGCAGGCACAGCGCACGCAGGCGGCCGCGCGAAGCGTCCGGCGTTTGGAGGCCCTCTGCGATGTCCGAAAACACCAAGATCGATCCCGCGCTCGAGCAGCGCGCCGTTAACACCATCCGCGCCCTCACCATCGACGCCGTAGAAGCGTCCGGCGACGGTCACCCCGGCATGCCCATGGGCGCCGCCGCCATGGGTTACACGCTCTTCACGCGCGCCATGCGCTACAACCCCAAGAATTCCAAATGGCCCAACCGCGACCGCTACGTGCAGTCCGCCGGGCACGGTTCCATGCTGCAGTACTCGCTCCTGCACCTCGCAGGCTTCGACCTCAGCATGGACGACCTCCGCAACTACCGGCAGTGGGAGTCCCGCACGCCCGGCCACCCCGAATACGGTCACACCGACGGGGTGGAGACCACCACCGGCCCGCTCGGTCAGGGCATCGCCACCGCGGTCGGCATGGCGCTCGCAGAAGCGCACCTAGCCGAGCGTTACAACAAGCCGGGTTACGACGTGGTTGACCACCACACCTACGTAATAGCCTCCGACGGCGACCTCATGGAGGGCGTAGCCAGCGAGGCCTCCTCCCTGGCGGGGCACCTCGGTCTCGGCAAGCTCATCGTGCTGTACGACGACAACGGCATCTCCATCGACGGCGCCACCGGCATCACCTTCACCGAGGACGTGCTGAAGCGCTACAAGGCGTACGGGTGGCACACGCACACCGTCATGGACGGTAACGACGTCCAGCAGCTCGCGGACGCCATCGCCGCCGCCAAGGCGGTAGCGGATAAGCCGAGCATCATCGCGGTGCGCACCGTCATCGGTTACGGCTCGCCGGACTTAGCGGGCACCTCCAAGGTGCACGGCTCGCCTCTCGGCGCTAAGGAAGCCGCGCTCACCAAGGAGAACCTGGGCGTCGACTGGCCCGCCTTCAGCGTGCCCGACGACGTGCTGGCCCTCTACCGCCAGGCCGTCCCGCGCGGCGCGCAGGCGGAGGCGGAGTGGCAGGAACTGTTCGAGGGGTACCGCGCCGCTCACCCGGAGCTGGCCGCCGAGTTCGAGCGCGTCATGGCGGGCGAGCTGCCCGCGGACCTTAGCGCCGACATGCCGGTGTTCAAGGTCGGCGAGTCGGTAGCCACCCGCAAGGCCTCTAACGTAGCCATGAACGCCTTGGCTAAGAAACTGCCGGAGCTGGTGGGCGGCTCCGCTGACCTGGCGGGCTCGAACTACACCGACATCGACGGCGAGACCGCCATGGCGAAGGGCACCTACGGTGGCCGGATCATCCACTTCGGCATCCGCGAGCACGGCATGGCGGCGGTGGCGAACGGCCTCACGCTGCACGGCGGTTTGCGTGCGTTCGTGGCCACGTTCCTGATCTTCTCCGATTACCTGCGGCCCGCCCTGCGCCTCTCCGCCCTCATGCACCAGGGCGTGGTGTACGTGTTCACGCACGACTCCGTCGGCTTGGGCGGCGACGGCCCCACTCATCAGCCCATCGGCGAGCTCATGGCGTTGCGCCTGATACCTAACCTGCGCGTCATCCGCCCCGCCGACGCGAACGAGACCGCCCAGGCGTGGGCGCTGGCGATTGAGTCCACCGACAGCCCCACCGCGCTGGCGCTCACGCGGCAGAACGTGCCGAACCTCGCCATCCCCGCGGGCGGCGTGCGCCGCGGCGCTTACGTGCTGGCCGAAGCCGGCGCTGACGGGGGCCTCGCGCAGGGCGCGGCGGGCGCCTGGACGGACCCGGCGCAGGCGCCCGGCGTGACGCCGGACGTGATCCTGATAGGTACCGGCTCCGAGGTGCAGCTGTGCCTGGGCGCGCGAGACCAGCTCGAGGCGGAGGGCATCCGCACCCGCGTGGTGAGCATGCCGAGTTTCGAACTGTTCGAGGACCAGGACGAGGAGTACCGTGACGCCGTGCTGCCGCCGTCAGTGCGGGCGCGCGTAGCTGTGGAGGCGGGCGCCACGCTCGGTTGGGAGCGCTGGGTCGGCGCTGAGGGCCAGGTCATCGGCATCGACCGGTTCGGCGCCTCGGCGCCTGGCGATGTGGTCATGCGTGAGTTCGGCTTCACCGTTGAGAACGTGGTGTCGGCAGCACGCAAGGCCCTGACACTGCGCGGCTAGAATACTGTTTGCTGTAGCCCTTTTTGGAGGAACCATGTCTTTTTCGACCACCCAGAGTAGAGCGCCGTTCACCGCGAAGCGGTTCGTGGGCGTTCTCGTCGTGGCGGCCGCGCTATTACTCGGCTCCGCCTCGGCTCAACAACTGACCAACCTGCTCCCTCAAGAGTCGTTCGCCGTGATCGGCGTGAGCGGCATCGGCCAGCACGAGGCCAAGTTCCAGCCGTTCGTGGACGAGTGGCAGCGCCTCGGCCTGACCGAGCTCTTCACCGAAGCGTTCCCAGAGGACGAGGAGTTCGACGTGGACGACGCCGTACCGGCGGAGTTCGACGGCCTCGACCTCTTCGACTTCCTCGGCGACGAGGCGTGGTTCGCCGTGTCGGCTTCCCGCACGAGCCCATTACCCGCGTTCAGCGTGGTGGCGCGCGTCTCCCCGGCCGCCGCCAGCGCGCTGCTGCAGTCACTGGAGCGCGAAGCGGCTAAGGGCGAGTTCCAGACCCTCACGGAAGGCAACATCCAGTTCCGCGTGGGCGCCTCCGACGAGTTCGAGGACCCAATCGCTTACGCCCTCGACGGCAACTTCGTAGCCGTGTCGAGCAACCCGGACGTGCTGCGGGGCGTGCTGCGCCGCTACCAGGGCGCCGCCGAGCCGAACTTCCTCGACAGCCGCGGCTACGCCGACACCATGGGCCCGCTGCTGCCTAGCAACGTGACGGTCTTCTTCGACCTGCCGCACATCGTGGACCTGGCCGAACCGTTCGTTACCGGCATGGGCTTCGACGCCAGCGTCGACCGTCTGGCCCGCGCCCTGCGCACCTTCGGCTCTTACGCCTCCGTGACCCGCATCACGGATCAGGGCCTCGAGACGCTCAGCCTGCAGGTTCTGGGTGACCGCAACCTGGACCCTGCCCTCTACGACCTCCTCTCCACCAACGTGCCGGTCTCCAGCACCGCGCAGGCTTTCGTGGACGCCAGCACGGTCTCGTACCAGGCTTCCGGCGTGAACATCCGCGGTTGGTGGAACTACCTCTCCAACCTGACCGGCGACCTGCAGGAGCTCGGCATCGGCAACCTGGACGAGTTCATCGCTCAGAACATCGGCATCGACCTCAACCAGATGCTGTTCAACTGGATGGGCAACACCTTCGCGGTGATAACCCCGTTCACCACGGTGGCCGACATCGGGGTCTCGCCTGAGAACCTGCTTGGCGACTCGCTTTACCTTATCCAGACCACCGACGCGGGCGCTGCGGACATGGGCCTAGAGATGCTAATCAGCATGGGCAGCATGTTCGCCGGTGCGTTCCTCGACCCGTACGGTGAGGGCGACGGCATGCCGTCCGCCCCCACACAGCGCACGGTGGCGGGAGTGACGGTCGACAGTTACGACGTGGGCGAAGGCGTGGTCATCGAGGTGGCCATCACGGGTGGTTACGTGGTCGTGGCCACCAGCAGCGCGGTCATGGATAACGCCCTGCAGGCGCACGCCGCGGGCGGCGCCCTGCCGGCCTCCCTCGCCTCGCTGGCGGGCAACGTGCCCCTGGGCGCTAACAGCGTGCTGTTGCAAGACGGCGCGGCTTCGTTCCGCATGATCGGCCAAACGCTCACCTCGCAGTTCGGTCTCTTCACGGGCCTCGTGAGCTCCGACATCGACTTCGACGCCGCTGAGCAGGCCAGCGCGGCCTTGGCGGAGTACATCGAGTTCCTCGCTAACCGCGCGGGCGGTCAGTTCGGCTACGGCGTGGCTGACGGCAGCGTGCTGCGCGGCTACTCCCTGACGGGCGTCGACTGGTAAGCGTTGCGTTAGCGCCGGGCACGTGACCCGGTCGTAACCGGCTAAGCGTTAGCGGCGCGGCGGGCTCCTTGAGCCTCAGCCGCGCCGCTTCATTTCGCGCCGCTTCATTAACTGGGTCCAGATTTGCGTTACCTGCTCCTCTAGCTCGGTTTCTCCGCCCGAGTTGTCAATAACGAAGTCGGCCCTAGCGGCCTTCTCCTCTTGCGACATCTGCGCGGCGTCGCGGTCACGCACCTGTTCCGGGGTCAGCCCCGAGCGGCGCGCCACCCGCGCGGCCCGCTCGGCGAGCGGCGCGGTGACCACCACGGTCACGTCCACGCTGCGCTGCAGTCCCACCTCGAACAGGAGCGGCACGTCGTGCACGATGACGGGCGGGGGGTCGGGTTGGTTCATGGCTTCCGCTTGGACTTGCATGCGCTTGAGGCCCACCCAGGGGTGGATTATGGAGTTGAGTACAGTGCGCGCTTCGGGATCGGCGAAGACTTTGGCGGCCATGGCTGGCCGGTCGAGGCCGTCGTCTTTGACCAGCTCGGGTCCTAGCTCTTCGCTTATGCGCCTGAGCACGTCTGGGTCGTTGGTGGCTTGGCGGGCGAGGTCGTCCGCGTCCACTATCAGGGCGCCGCGCTGCTTGAGCAGCCGCGCCACGCTGGACTTACCCCCGCCGATGTTGCCTGTGAGTCCGACGATGAGAGGTCGTACTCTTGAACCCAGGATGTCTGGGTTTGAGCCTAAGGATCGGTCCGTGTCGGGCACACGTGAGTCTACCCGTGGCGCTGCGGTTCAGCCGCGCGGGGACTCGCGCGGGGACTCGCGCGGGGTCGCGTAGCGTGGCCTCTGCGGACGCGGCCATGCGGGATCTGCGCGAGCGACTAGCGCCGTGGCCGGACGGTGGTTACTTGGTGGGTGGCGCCGTGCGGGACGCTCTGCTGGGCCTGCCGTCTTCGGATTACGACTGGGTGGTGAGCGACCCTCGCCGGGCGGCACTCAGCTTGGGCGCTGCCCTTGGCGGCGGCGCGTTCGAGATGGACGCCGCGCGCCGCCACTGGCGGGTGGCCCTGCCTGACGGTGTGCTGCATGATTTCGCCCCCGTGCGCGAGGGCGCCTCTGACATCGTTGGCGATCTGGCGCTGCGCGACCTGACCATCAAC
>JBBAFX010000110.1:0-7773 GCA_041655195.1 Trueperaceae bacterium | reverse complement strand
AGCGATCATGAAGAACGGCCCCACCCAGATCAGGCCGATGCCCAGCGTGATGACCACCACGACGGATAACGCCACGGAGAGCAGCATTAGCAGGAGGAACTGGCCGAGGTTCGCGAAGACCAGCGCATACGCCCGCTCCAGCGCCCCCAGCGGCTCCAGGCCCCGGTCGATCATGAAGTACGGCGCGTAGGCGACAGGGAACACGACCACGCTGACGCCGATCCGTACCAGCCAGCTGCCGCTGCCGTCGGCGAGGACCGTGAGCAGGGCGGCTGGGAAAGTGAGCGCTAAGTACGGCCACAGCTTGTCGATGAACTTGAACAGGGCGGAGTACGAGAGCTGCGAGTTCTGGGCGCGGTGAAGGCCGAACGACGTGGTCAGCATGGCCACCAGGGCGGTGGCGAACGCGCTGGTAGCCACGTCCCACCACCACGGCCCGGTCCTGAACGTGGTCGGGTCGGTCACGAACAGCAAGGTCGTCACGAACCCGGTGGCTAGCAGGATGCCCATGATGGTTAGGAAGAGGTAAACGCCGTAACGTTTACTGCCAGCCACGAGCGCCTTTGAGCGCTCGATCACGTCGCCCAGATCGAAGTTGCCCGGTCCCTCCTGGTCGACTTGAGAGTAGTTCTCGTACGTGTCGTTCATTCGCGTCCTTCCCCCGGGGGTAATGCCTCTAGTGAACCACACAACCCTTAGGCCCGGCCTCCCCGCGCGGTGGCCGCTCGCGTTGACACGCTCCTCGTGACGCGTGTATTCTCATACGCTGTATGTGGCGCCGAAGCCCAGGCTGATGCCGGGCCGCGCCGAGCAGAGCATGGCACGGAGAGGTGGCCGAGCGGCTGAAGGCGCTCCCCTGCTAAGGGAGTATGGGGGCCTAAACCTCCATCGAGGGTTCAAATCCCTCCCTCTCCGCCAACCGTTAGACGGTAACAACGAGCGCCCGTAGCTCAGCTGGATAGAGCGTCTGACTACGGATCAGAAGGTCAGGAGTTCGAATCTTCTCGGGCGCACCACGAACATGGTCCTAAAGTTAGGACCGCTTACAGAGGCCCCGCTAACTGCGGGGCCTTCGGTGTTAACCGGACCCCCCACCCGCTGCGGGAGCTACTTCGGTGCGGGCGGGGCGCGAGGTTCGTTGACACCCCGTAACGACGACCATATATACTCGGGCCTGCTCCATGGCTCGGGACCGAGCCACCTGAAGGTGCCGTGGAGGGTTGGCCGAGCGGTTGAAGGCGGCAGTCTTGAAAACTGCAGACGGGGTGACCTGTCCGGGGGTTCGAATCCCTCACCCTCCGCCACCATGTCGCGCCACCATGTCGGCGGGGCCCGCCCAAGCCACCAGGGCAGCGTGCTAGAGTATCTAGCCCCACCGCACGGGTCGGGGCAAAAAACGAGCGCCCGTAGCTCAGCTGGATAGAGCGTCTGACTACGGATCAGAAGGTCAGGAGTTCGAATCTTCTCGGGCGCACCACTTAGGAGGGCGCAGCTTCAGAGCTGCGCCCTCCTGCTGTTACTACCGCGCGTCCGGCCTCACGCACCGGGCCCAAACGGTCGAGAACCCGCCCCGGCTCCCCTCAAGGTGTGACCGTTACCCGTGCCGGCGCCAGCCTGGGCCCTACCGTCGTAACCGAGCCGGGCGCGCGGGGCGACCCCCACTCCGTCCACATACGCCCCAACCGAACATAAGGGCCCGGCCGGATGGGAGGCCGAGCATGGAAAGGCGTGAGCAGCACACGAACCCGCGACCAGAGCCCAGGTCCCGACCCCAGCACGACCACATGGACGTGGACCACAAGACCATCGGAATGGCCGCCGACGCGGCGACGCCGCAGAAGCGTTTCCTAGTGATCCGCAACGGCCGCGGCATCCTGGCCGACGGCGACGACCTACAGGAACTCGAGCGGAACTACCAGGCCGCTGCCGAGGCGGCCCCTGAAACGCCGAGGAATGAACGTGCCGGCTGGCTCGTGCATACCTGGCCGACGTTCGCGTCGCTAGCGCGTTGCGATCACGAGAGCCAGACGGGCAAGGTTTGCATAGTCGATTCGATAGATTCCCCGGACGCGGTCACCAGTTACTACGGCAAGGGCTTCACGCACTAACCCGCAATCAGAGAACGAGACTCCCGGCACCTGAACGCAGGTGCCGGGAGTTCTGTGTGCCGCCTGGCGCTAGTAGCGCTTCAGGGCGACCGAAAGACCGCTAACTCGCTTCAGGCCGCCAGCTCAAGGCGCAGCGCCGCCACCGAGCTGGTCAGCCGCGAGGCCCACGCCCGTGCCCTGCACCGAGAGCAGGTACCAAACCTCGCCTTGCCTCTGCCCGGTGGTCATGCCGGCTGCGGTGTCGCCGATGAAGTAGTAGAGGGGCCAGCCGTTGTAAGTCAGTTGGAACGTGCCGTCGGGCCACTGAAGGGTGCCTAGCAGCGCCGCGTCCATGCCCTCCGGTAGCGTCGGTAGGGCGTCAGCAGCCGGCACTAGGACGGGCGGCCAGTTCTGCAGGCAGTTCTCACTGCACATGCTCACCCCGCTTGTGTCGTTCAGGAAGATGTAGATGGCTCTGCCGTTGTTGTCCGTCAGGAACTGCCCGAGTTCTGGGCTCTCGGCCACCACCAGCGCCGAGGTGTCAGCCTCGACGGCGGCGGCTTGCGCGTGCGACCACGTGGCCAGGCTCAGCCACAGGCATAGGCTCAGGGTGAGTAGTGCGCCCAGGACTAACGTCTTACGCGTGCCTGCCAGTGTAAAGGAACGCTCTTGAGTCATGACTGCTCTCCTCCTTCTCTTTCGGCTCCCGCGCCGCGGCGCGGAAGTGGGTGGCTTCGTGCAACGTGGCGTGTATCTTGGCGTGCATCTTGGCGTGCTACTTGGCGGGGGCGCCGTTGCGCCGCGCCCGCCTCTCTCGGCCTCCCTCTTACCTCCTTCCCAAGCGTTTTAGCCGGCGCTGCGCCTCGAGAAAGCCCGCACCAGGCAACACGGTTGCGAACGGTAGGTGAGTTGGACGGGAAGGAGAAGCGCCACGCGTACGGGGGTTTGTGGGCACCAGCAGGCGAACCTGCACCTAACAGGCTACTGCTGACTAGTTATCATCGCGGTGCAACTGCCTAAGGGCAGAAAGGAACCCAAATATGTGGCCATTCGGAAAGTCTGCCAAGGATCGCTTGGTCGAAGCCCTCAAGGACCAGGACCTCACCGCCAACCTTGGGCTAGACGTCAGCGTCGCCAAGAAGACCGCCAAGATCTCGGGTGAGGTGCCAAACGAGCGTTACAAGAACCTCCTCACCGCCATCGCTAACGGCATCAACGGTATCGAGGGTGTGGACCTGAGCGGCATCACGGTCGCCGCGGGCGGCGACGCGGCTAGCGCCGCTGCTGGAGGCGTTATGAGCGCAACCCAGTCCGACCTCGACGCGCCGTCGGGCCGCGCTAAGGCCGCTCACAACCTAATAAAGGCCGAGCCCAGTCTGGCCGACAACCCGATAGACGTGCTGCAGAAGGGCACCACTGTGGTGTTGCGCGGCGCCGTGGATTCCGCGGAGGAGCACGCGCGGGCCCAGGAACTCGCGGCTTCAGTAGAAGGCGTCACCGGCGTGGACGTTAGCGGCCTGCAGGTCATCGCGCACGCGGCCGAACTGAACGTCACCGACGACGAGGGCAACGTGGTTTACACCGTCCAGTCCGGTGACACGCTCTCGGCCATTGCGCTTCACTACTACGGCAGCGCCGGCCGCTCCAGCTACATGAAGATCGCGGAAGCGAACGGCATCGAGAACGCTAACCTCATCCGCGTGGGCCAGAAGCTCGTCATTCCCGGCACCACCAAGGGGCCCGAAGAGCGCCTGATCTGAGCGGGTCAACCTGACCTGAATAGCTAGCAGGAGTTATAGCGAGGGCCGCGCGTTACTGCGCGGCCTGCGCTACTTCTTGAGCCGCGCTGCGCACGGCGCCGGCCACCTGCTCAGCCAGGCTGTGCACCTGCTCCCCGTCCTCGCCTTCCACCATGACGCGCACCAGCGGCTCGGTGCCGCTGGGCCGCAGCAGTATCCGACCCGAGGCGCCGAGCGCGGTCTCCGCAGCCCGCACGGCCGCCTGCACGCTGGGCTCCACCGAGAGCGAATCGCGTAAACCCACCGGCACCGCCACGTTCAGCAGCACCTGCGGGTACTCGGGGATCTCGTCCACCCACTTCTCCAGCGGCTTGCCGGACTTGCGGACCGCCGCCAGGGCCATGAGGGCCGTGAGCATGCCGTCGCCCGTGGGCGCCCTGTCGAGGAACAGCACGTGACCCGACTGCTCGCCGCCCAGCGTGAGCGCGCGCTTCTGGAGCTCCTCGTACACGTAACGGTCGCCGACCTTGGCGCGGTGCATGGTCACGCCGTGACCCTGCAAGTACCGTTCAGACCCCAGGTTGCTCATGAGCGTGGCCACCACTTCCTTCTCGCCACGGGAGAGGGCGGTGATGGCGATGATGTGATCGCCCGACACCAGGCGCCCGCGCGCGTCTATGAGCAGCGCGCGGTCGGCGTCCCCGTCGAAGGTGACGCCAACGTCGAAGCCGCCCTCCACCACCTTGCGCGCCAGAGTGGCGGGGTGGGTGGAGCCGCACTCAACGTTGATGTTGCGGCCGTCGGGTTCCACGTTAATGACGTCGACCCGAGCGCCGATCTTGCCGAAGAGCTTCGGAGCGATGGCGTAAGCGGCGCCATGGGCGCCGTCCAGAGCCACCCGCAGACCGTCGAGGTAGGGAGCGTTATCGAGCAAGTGCTGGAAGTAAGGGTCCAGGACCGAGCCGGCGCCCAGTTCAGCGTGGTTGGAGTTCAGGATGGCGCCCACGTCCGTGCCCGTCACGGGCTCCAGGCCCGCGTCGTCACTGTCGAGCCCGCCCAGAAGCTCCTCGATCTGGCTCTCTTCCTCGTCCGAGAGCTTGGCGCCGCTGGCGTCGAAGAGCTTGAGGCCGTTGTCGTGGAAGGGGTTATGGCTGGCGGAGACCATGAGGCCGGCGTCGGCCCCTAACGCCTTGGTGAGGTACGAAACACCCGGGGTGGGCACCACGCCGAGCCAAGTGACCGTGGCCCCGCGGGACGTGAGACCCGCCGCCGCCGCGTGAGCCAGCATGGGCCCGGAGCGTCTGGTGTCCATGCCTATCAGGAAATGCGGATGGCTCTTGCCGGCACGCCTCAGCGTTTCGGCAGCCGCAACACCGAGTTTGAGGGCGAAGGCGGCTGTCATCGGGTTCTCGCCTGCCACGCCGCGGATGCCGTCGGTGCCGAAGTAACGCCTGGTTAACATGCGGCAATGTTACCCGTACGGGCGGCCGCTGAGCCCTTCATGCACCGCTACCGCTGCGGCCGCGCTCAGTGCGCCTCGAGCCAGTTGGGCCCCACGCCCACGTTCGCCACGAGCGGCACCCGCAGCGGGTAGACCGCCGCCATTATGCTCTCCACCCGCTCCGCCGCTTCCCTCGCCTGGGGCGTGCGTACCTCAGCCACGATCTCGTCGTGTACCTGCAGTAGGAGCCGCCCGCCCAGTTCCGTCAGGGCGGGTGCCAGCTGCAGCATGGCCAGCTTCATGATGTCGGCAGCGCTGCCCTGCACGGGCATGTTGAAGGTCATGCGTTCGGCGGCCTCCCGCACCCCGCGGTCGCTGCTGCGCAACTCCAGCACGCCGCGGCGCCGCCCCAAGAGGGTCTCCACGTAACCCAGCTCCCGGCCGCGGGCCAGGGTCTCGTCTATGAAGGTCCGCACGCGCGGGTAGCGCGCGAAGTAGGTGGCTATGAACGCCTCCGCCTGCGCGTACGGCACGCCCAACTCGCGGGCCAGGCGCTGCGGCCCCATGCCGTAAAGCACCCCGAAGTTGATGGTCTTGGCCACGCGCCGCATGTCGGGATCCACGCCTTCTAAGGCCACGTCGTAGATGGTGGCTGCGGTGGCCGCGTGGATGTCGGCGCCGGCCCTGAACGCCTCGATAAGCACGGGCTCGTCGGCCATGTGAGCCAGCACACGCAGCTCGATCTGCGAGTAGTCCGCTACCAGCAGCGTGTGCCCCTGCGATGCCACGAAGGCGCGGCGGATCTCGCGCCCGAGCGGCGCCCTGACGGGGATGCTCTGCAGGTTGGGGTTCACGCTGGAGAGCCGGCCGGTGGCCACCACCGCCTGCTGGAAGGTGGTGTGGATCCGTCCCCCCTCGTCCGCCAGGGTCGTGAGCGGACCCAGGTAGGTGCCGCTCAGCTTGGCTAGCTCGCGGTGCTCCAGGATGAGGTCCACGGCCTCGTGCTGACCGGTGAGCGGCTCCAGGGCGCTGACGGCGGTGCTGAGCTTGCCCGTGGCGGTCTTACGGCCCGCCCGCAGCCCGAGCTTCTCGAATAGCAGCTCCGCCACCTGGTCCCGCGAGGCGACGTTGAACCCGTCGTCGCCGGCGATCTGCTGCAGGCGCGCCTCTACCTCGGCCAGGCGTCCGTTCACCTGACCCGCGAGCGTAGCCAGGGCCTCTAAGTCGAGTTGCACACCCGCCAGTTCCATGTCGGCCAGCACGGCTTGCAGGGGCAGTTCGATCTCTTCGTAGATCCGCAGCTGCGAGCCCGTCAGTTGTGGTGCCAGCACCTTGAGCAGCTCCGCGCCCACCACCGCGCGCGACTCGGCACTGTCGCCCCACTCGCCCGCGCCCAGACGGCGCGCCAGCGCTTCGGGGCCGCTGGCGGCGGCGTCCAGCAGGTAAGCCATCAGCAGCGGGTCGTGGCCGGGAACCGCCGCGGCGCCGGCGCGCCTGGCGGCGACCACCAGGCTCTTGGCGTCCGCAGCGTTCACTCGCCCGCTCAGCTCGGCCGTGACAGGCGCGCTAGCTGTGCCCACGCGACCGAAGGCAGCCAGTGCCAGGTCCGTGATGGTGGCCGCAGTGGGCCGCTCGCTACTCAGCACGTAACCGTAAGCCCAGCTGGTGGACTCCGCTTCCGCGGCGGCGACCCCGCGCTGCAACGCCGTGAACTCGGAGCCCGCGTAATCCACGGCCTCCGTGAGTCCCAGTTCGCGCAGCACGCTGCCGAACTCCAGGCCGCGCAGCAACTCAGTCAGCTCCTCCACCTCCACCGCGCGGCGTTCCAGGGCGAAGCCGTCCGGCAGTTCTACGTCCGTAACCAGGGTGGAGAGCCTGCGCGACAGTTGCAGGCTCTCCAGGTCCTCGGCTATGAGCTGCGCGTAACGCGTCGGCTCAACGTTCTGCAGGTCGGCCAGCACGCCGTCTAGGTGGTCGTAGCGCTGCAGCAGGGTGCGCGCCGCCACCGGCCCGATGCCCGCCACGCCTGGAATGTTGTCGGAAGCGTCGCCTGTGAGGGCGCGGTAGTCGACCCACTGGTCGGGCCTGACGCCGTACCTGGCAATGACCTCGGCCGGGTCGATGAGCTTGCGGGAGTCTGGACTCCGCACGCTTACGTGCTCGGACACCAGCTGCAGGGCGTCGCGGTCGCTGGTGACGATCTCTACCCGCCGCCCCGCCGCCACCGCCTGCTTGGCCAGCGTGGCCAGCAGGTCGTCGGCTTCCGTGCCGCTAAGCTCAACGCGGGGCACCCCTAACAGGTCGATGACGTGCTTGATGATGCCCAGCTGCTGCGGCAGGTCGGAGGGCATGGGAGGGCGCTGCGCCTTGTACGCCTCGTACTCCTCGGCCCTGAACGTGCGGCCGGGCGCGTCGAACGCCACCACCACCTGGTTACCCTCCCCGCTGGTGCGCAGCAGGTCGAGTAGCGCCCGCACGAAACCGTAGACGGCGTTGGTGGGTACAC
>JBBAFX010000109.1:0-7792 GCA_041655195.1 Trueperaceae bacterium | reverse complement strand
CATTGAGGTGCTGGGCGCGCCCGCGGGGGTGGAAGCTACCGGCATGGGCTGGCAGGTGGCGCCGGCCGCTCTCACGCAGCAGTTGCTGGCTGTGAGGGACCGGTACGGCAACCCGCCGCTGGTGATCACCGAGAACGGCGCAGCTTACGCGGACCCGCCACCGAGGGCCGGCCGGGTGCCTGACCCTAAGCGCGTGAACTACTTGCGGCGCTACCTGCGGGCGGTAGCGGACGCGCGCGAGCAGGGGTGCGACGTGCGGGGCTACTTCGCATGGACCTTGGTCGACAACTTCGAGTGGAGCGACGGCTTCACGCAGCGCTTCGGGCTGGTGCACCTGGACCGCGAGACGCTCACGCGCACACCGAAGGACTCGTACCGCTACTACCAGGAGATCATCGCTAGCGGCTCGGTGCCCGACTGAGCCGCTCGCGGCCAGCCGGGGTGCGCCGGTTAGGTAGACGCGGTCGGGTTGGACCGGTCGGGTTGATGCGATCTGCCGGCCGGGGACTGACCCTATGCGCGTGCGCGTTAGCCGGGGCGTGGCCGCTTCGTAGGTTGGCTCTACTGCCCTGAAGCTCCTTCAGGCCTCAGCGCCCGCCGGAACTGCCGCCCCCACCGCCGCCGCCCCCGCCCGAGGAGGAGCCGCCGGACGAGGCGGAGCCGGACGCCGAACTGAGCGAACTGCTGAGCGAGGTGATGGTGCTGGAGAGGCCCGAGAAGGACGTTAGGCCGGAGGAGCTGGTGGCGCCCATCCACGCCGCGGAGCGCACCATGGTGGCCTCGTCGGCGCCCGCCAGTGGCGCCGCTTTCGAAAGTGTCTTCAGGTACTTCTCGGCCACGCCGAGCGCTGCAGCGTATGCGTAATACACGTCCCACAGCTTGAAGAAGTCGAGGGGCGCGTCCTTCATGCGGGTGTAGTCGGTGAGGGTGCGCTTGAAGCCCTGCCACTCGGCCACCTCCTGCGCGACTTCCGGGCGCCAGGAGGGCAGCGCGGCGAGTGCTACTACCGCCAGAGCGAGCAGCGCGGCGGCGCCCACGATCATCATGGCCGAGGCGCCCTTGTCGAGGTAGATGGCCAGCAGGCCCGGCACTACGGCGGCCAGGGCGGAGTAAGCCGCCCACTTCTTGGCCACGCCGCGGCTCTCGGCTGTGGTCAGTTCGCCGCCCAGCTGCAGCTCGAGCCAGCGGCGCACCTTCTTGCCCCAGGAGACCATGAAGGTGGACGAGTGCCGCTGCGAGTAGGCCCTGAGCTTCTCGTGGGTGAGCAGGTTGGGCGAGGCGCCAGCTGCGCGCCGCAGGTAGGTGAGGACCTCCAGCTCGAAAGGCAGCAGCTCGGTGGTGTCCTTGTCTGGGAAGAGTCGGATGTCGACCTTGTTCCGGCTGCGGCTCACGAACTCGCCGTAGCCGCGGCGCATGAGGTCCATGATGGTGGCGTGGAACGCTGGACCCATGCGGCCGGGGTTATAGCCCTGGTCCTGGAGCGTGGACACGGCCGCGGGCGGCAGGTCGGAGGGCGGCTCGAACGGGTAGCGCATGACCTCTACGCGTGGTTCGCGGCCTACGCGCCGGAACTGCCGCGTGACGCCTACCCCCAGTAAGCCGAGGATGGTGAGGGGTATCACGGACCACTCTGGTCGGCGCCTGGTGAGCAGGTTGTGGTGCAGGCCCTGCACCTCGTGCTCGTCGATGAGGATGTCCTCGAAGCCGGGTTCGGTGCCGCGCTCTAGGAACAGGGCCGGGTCCATCAGGTAGCGGATCTCTACGCCGTCGCCGTCCGGTATGCGGTTGAAGGTCACCCGGAGCGTGCGCTTGTCGTCGCTGAGGTTCACTGCGGGCAGCTCCAGGTTGCCGAAGCGGTGCACGTAAGCGTCGTAGGGTTCCGCCATGCGGCCGGGTGCCGTGACCGTGAGCTGGTAACCGCGCACCGGCGGGTGTTCGTCCTCCACGATCTGCCAGTACCACTGCACCACGTCGCTGTAATGGTCGACCGAGCCGTCGAGCCGGTAATGGAAGCGCACGCGCCGTTCGGATACGCGCCGGTCGTTGCGCACCACCAGCTCGGTGCCGCCACGGCAGGACTGAGTGTAGGCCGTTGCGTTGGGGCCGGGACTAACCGCACCAGAGCCCTCCAGCAAGGTGATGCGCTGGTGCGGTTCTAGCTGCACGCAGATGAAGGCCTCACCGAAGTCCTCATCTGTCCACAGGGTACGGGTGTCGTCGATGATCACGCTGCCGTCCGCCTGGATCTGCACGTCCTGGACCACGTCACGCCACTGGTAGGACTGAGCCGTGGCCGCGCTGCCGAGCAGTAGGGCTAAGGCTCCGAACAGTAGCGGCCTGAGGGCACGCTGAAGTCTGGCGGGGCGGCTCGGCCGTGATCTGGACGTGAGCGCTAGCGGTTCGGGCCCGCGGGCTTTGGGCTTGGCAAGGCGGCTGCTCATACCTAGATGTTACGCGCCGCTGGCCTGTGGCGCGTCAGATGGGGATCCAGAGCCGTTTACTGGAAGGCGCGGCCCACTATGGCGCCGCTGTTGGAGTGTGCCCATCGTGGGCCAGGTAGGAGCCGTTTACTGGAAGGCGCGGCCCACTATGGCGCCCCACTATGGCGCCGCTGTTGGAGTGTGCCCATCGTGGGCCAGGTAGGAGCCGTTTACTGGAAGGCGCGGCCCACTATGGCGCCCGAAGAGCCCATGACGAACGCGGGGGCGTCGCCGAGTGTGACCTCCACGCCGGCCGCGTTGCCAACGTACACGTACACGGGCAGGTCGAACGTGTAGGTGGCGCCGGGTTGGGCGGTGGTGTACACGAGCCGTTCGCCTTGGTTGCGGGCGCCGCCGCGGTACACCTCGAGCCAGCTGGGTGCCGTGATGTTCAGCGCTAGCTGCCCTTGGCCTACTGCGGGGCCGGTGGGGGTTTCCGTGCCGGTGGCGATGGTCTGGGTGAGGTCTACCTCGACCGTGCGGGATTCGGTGAGGTCGACCGCTTCCTCCCACGGTTCGTAGCCTTCTAGGACCACGCGCATGACGCGGCCGCTGCGGGCGGTGACGGGGGCGGAGCGGATGGGGGTCACGCCGGGTAGCTGGAAGCCGTCGATGGTGACGCGCGCGCCTGGCGGGCTACTGATGACGTCTATGAGGACCGTACCTGCGGTGGCTGCGGGAGCGACGCCGACGGGGGAGTCGGGTGTCACGGGTGCGGCGCCCGTGTCGGTCTGTGACGGTTGGTTGGGGGCGGGGAGCAGTTGGCCGCTGGAGCCGTTGTTGAGGGTGGTGGGTGTGCTGCTGCCGCGGAAGAAGAGGCTGTTGTAACCCCAGACCGCGAGACCCACTAGCCCGAAGACGAGCAGGAGGGTGAGCACGGTCGGGCCCACACGGGGGCCGCGGGGACTGTCTTGCCGGCGGCGGGTGGGTGGGGGTGGCGGTTCGCCGCGGCGCTCCTTCTCGAGACGTTCCTCGATGGTGGAGAGCCCGCCGGCGCGTTGCCTTTCGGCCTGGTAGACCTCGAGGGCCTGCGCGGCCGGCACGCCGACCGCTTGCGCGAAGAGGCGCACGAAGTTGCGGCTGTAGACGTCCTCAGGCAGGTCGCCGTAGCGACCTTCTTCCAAGGCGCGGAGGTAGTCCTGCCGCACGTGCGTGAGTTCGGCTATATCCGCCAGTTCGAGGCCGCGCTCGGCGCGCCCTTCTTTGAGGAGCCGACCTAGTTCGCTAACCCCGGCGCCGCTCTGCACGCCGCCTTCGGTTATGCGGCTTTCGCTCATGACCGGCGGCGGGCGGAACCGCCCATGGCGGCTATGGCGGTGGCCACGGCCGTGGCGAGGCGAGTGTTCTCTTCTACTAGGCGGAGGTTCACGTCTACCGTTCGGCCTTCCGACAGTTCGGCCAGCGAGGCGAGCATGAACGGGGTGGCTTCGCGCCCCTTCACGCCGGCTTGGTGGGCCTTCTCGTTGGCGCGCGCGAGCAGCGCGTCGAAGTCGCTCTTGCTCAGGCCTTGGCTGACGGGGTTGCTGAGGAGTACCCCTTGCGACAGGCCGAGGTCGCGGTTGGCGGCCAGTACTGCGGCCGCTTCCTTGGGCGTGTCTACCCTGCTGGGGAGCTTGATGCCGGTCTGCTCGACCAGGAAGCCTGCCAGGTTGTCGCTGCGGTACCCGACGAGGGCCACGCCGAGCGTTTCGAGGCGTTCCACGGTGGCATCGGCGTCTAGGATGCTTTTGGGCCCGGCGCACACGGTGAGGACCGAGTAGTGGGATAACGCGGGGAGGTCCGCGGATTCGTCGAACGGGGCGTCGTGCACGCCGCCTATACCGCCGGTGGCGAACACGGAGATGCCGGCTAAGTGTGCGGCTAGTAGGGTGGTGGCTACGGTGGTGCCGGCGTCGCCGCCTTTAGCGACGATGGCGCCGATGTTCCAGTGCGACGCCTTGTCGGCTTCGCCGAAGGCCAGGCGCTCTAGTTCATTAGGCGAGAGGCCCACGACCAGGTCGCCGCCCACCACGCCGGTGGTGGCTGGTATGCCGCCTTCCTCACGCACGACGCTCTCTAAGCGCTGCGCGAGCTCTAGGTTGCGGGGCCTGGGGAGGCCGTGAGTGACGATGGTCGACTCGAGAGCGACCACGGGCGCGCCCCTTTGTAGAGCGTCGCGGACTTCATTGGATAGGCGGACCCTGCGTGCTTCGGCCACGTCTGCAATCTTACCCCAGGCCACGGGCAGTAAATGAGATGTGGGGCGTGCTACGCTCTTGCCGGTGAACTGGCCCGAGCTTAAGTCCGTTTTCCCATGGGTCGAGCAGATCGCGTTCGGCGCGGTTGCGGGCTTCGTGGCGGGTTACGCGTTGAAGAAGGTCGGTAAGTTCGTGGCGTTGGCTCTGGGGCTTATCTTCATCGTCATCCAGTTGCTGGCCTGGTCGGGTTTCGTGAACGTGAACTGGGACCTGATCCAGACGCGGGTAGATCCGCTGCTGACCTCCGAGTCGCTGGAGCGCAGCTGGCGGGGCTTGCTGAGTCTGCTTACCTTCAACATCCCGTTCGCGGCCTCGTTCATTCCCGGTTTCATCCTGGGGGTTAGGCGCGGCTGAGGTCGCCGCCGGGGCGGCCTGGGGCGTGCCGCATGAGTGGCTAAGGGCCCCGCATGAGCAGCCTGCGGTCCCGCTTCACCAGGTAGCCTGTTATCAGGCTACTTGAGTCCATCACACTCAGACTCTTTGATTTATGCACGCTTGACATGCCCTGGGCGCGGTAGCTAACATGTGGGGCGTGTTAGCACTCGCAGGTCGAGACTGCTAAGCAAGCCCAAAGAACAGTTCACGGAGGAACCCATGGCAAATAGCAAGCAAAGCCTCAGGCCCATCGGCGACAAAGTGGTGGTCGAGGTCATCGACGAGCCGCAGACCACCGCCAGCGGCCTCGTGCTGCCCGACACCGCCAAGGAGAAGAGCCAGCGCGGCAAGGTCATCGCCGTAGGCAGCGGCAAGCTCCTCGATAACGGCAACCGCGAACCCATCGAAGTCAAGGTCGGCGACACCGTGCTGTTCGCCAAGTATGGCGGCACCGAAATCGAGCTGGGCGGTCAGGAACTCATGATCCTGAGCCAGCGCGACATCCACGCCGTCCTCGAGTAAGCAAACCACAGTACAGACCCAGACTCAGATAGAAGCGGAGAGAACATGGCAAAAGACCTAGTCTTCAAGGAAGAAGCACGTCGCGCACTCGAGCGCGGCGTAAACTCTGTCGCCAACGCCGTCAAGGTCACGCTCGGTCCGAAGGGCCGCAACGTGGTCCTCGAGAAGAAGTTCGGTGGCCCCACCATCACCAAGGACGGCGTCACCGTCGCCAAGGACATCGAGCTCAAGGATCCGATGGAGAACATCGGCGCCAAGCTCCTCATCGAGATCGCCAGCAAGACGAACGAGATCACCGGTGACGGCACCACCACCGCCACCGTGCTCGGCCAGGCCATCGTGCGCGAAGGCCTCCGCAACGTAGCCGCCGGCGCCAGCCCGCTTGCCCTCAAGCGCGGCATCGAGAAGGCTGTCGACGCCGCCATCCAGAGCGTGGCCTCCATGGCCCAGCCGGTGGAGGACAGCAAGGCCGTGGCCGAAGTGGCCGCCATCTCGGCTAACGACGCCGAGGTCGGCACGCTCATCTCGGATGCCATGGACAAGGTCGGCCGCGACGGCGTCATCACTGTTGAGGAGTCCAAGACCCTCGAGACCGAACTCGACGTCGTGGAAGGCATGCAGTTCGACAAGGGCTACCTGAGCGCCTACTTCGTCACCGACTCCGACGCCATGGAAGCTGTGCTCGAGGACCCTTACATCCTCATCCACGAGAAGAAGATCAGCGCCCTCAAGGACCTCATCCCCGTGCTCGAGCAGGTCATGCAGACCGGCAAGCCGCTGCTCATCATCGCTGAAGACATCGAAGGCGAAGCGCTGGCTACCCTCATCGTCAACCGCCTGCGCGGCACCCTCAACGTCTCGGCCGTGAAGGCCCCCGGCTTCGGCGACCGCCGCAAGGAGATGCTCCGCGACATCGCCGCCGTCACCGGCGGTGAGGTCATCAGCGAGGACCTCGGCCACAAGCTCGAGAACGTGCGCCTCGACCAGCTCGGCCGCGCCAAGCGCGTCCGCAGCAACAAGGACGAGACCACCATCATCGAAGGCGCCGGCTCCACCGAGACCATCGAAGCCCGCATCAAGGGCATCCGCAGCGAGCTGGAGCACACCGACTCCGACTACGCTCGCGAGAAGCTCCAGGAGCGCCTCGCTAAGCTCGCCGGTGGTGTGGCCGTCATCCGCGTGGGTGCCGCCACCGAGACCGAGCTCAAGGAGAAGAAGCACCGCTTCGAGGACGCCCTCTCCACCGCCCGCTCGGCCGTTGAAGAAGGCATCGTGGCCGGTGGTGGCGTGACCCTCATCCACGCTATCGCCGCCGTGAAGAAGGTCGCTGACAGCCTCGACGGCGACGAGCGCACCGGCGCTAACATCCTCATGCGCGCCCTGGAAGAGCCCGCCCGCCAGATCTCGGCTAACGCCGGCGCTGAAGGCAGCGTGGTCGTGAACACCATCCTCGGCAAGGCCGACGGTAAGTACGGCTACGACGCCGCCACCGACAGCTACGTGGACGACATGTTCAAGGCCGGCATCGTCGACCCCGCCAAGGTCACCCGCACCGCCCTGCAGAACGCCGCCTCCATCGGCGCCCTCCTGCTCACCACCGAAGTGGTCATCTACGACCACCCCGAGAAGGAAGCTGCTGCTCCCGCCATGCCCGGCGGCGACATGGGCGGCATGGACTTCTGACCTAGAGAAACTGGGCACGCCATAACTAGGCTGCCTGAAGTAGCGGGCGCACCAACTACGGTGCGCCCGCTCTGTTGTAGCGTTGAGAGCGAACCCGGCTAGGACCCGTGCCCGCCGCAACCCAGCGACCCGCCATGGGGCGAGATCCGTGCCGGTTCGGGAGGTGGACCGCAGTTGCCTACGGCTACCCGCAACCCCCTAGAGCCCGGCCTTAAGGAGCGCCTACCCCAACGCTGGGTCTGGCCCGACTACCGGGGCGGCTCCCTCATCAACCTGCCCGCCACCGTAGGCCGGCTCCTCGGCGCCGACGCGCCGTGGCGCTCGCCACCACTGACGCTACCCGCGCCTAGCGGTGACGTGAAGCACGTCGTGCTGCTGCTGGTTGACGGCGTGGGTTACCGCAAACTCAACGAGTTACTGAGCACCACCGACTCCGGGCTGATGGAGCTGCTGGACCGCTACGGCGCCCTGCCAGGCGGCGCGCTACCGCCACCC
>JBBAFX010000108.1:0-7813 GCA_041655195.1 Trueperaceae bacterium | reverse complement strand
TATAGACCTGGCCGACGACCGCGCTCGCTGGCAGGTGCTGTGCAAAGTGCCGTACCCCTACCTGGGCGATAAGCAGGTGGCCGCGCGCATGGAACGCGACCGCGACTGGTACGACTGGCGCACCACCCTCGCCGTGGTGCAGGCCTACGGCCGCTCCGTGCGCAGCCAGGACGACTACGCCGTTACCTACCTGCTAGACGCCGACTTCAGCAACTTCATAAGGCGCCAGCAGCGCCGCCTGCCGCCCTGGTTCCTAGAGGCGCTGCAGGAGCCCGACGGGTACTGACCAGAGCATTGACTGGGCTGCGAACCCAGCGGGAGCAACGACGTGCCTGAAGCCTGCCCTAGCGAAGCACCTACGTGTCCTGATCGAACCTGAGCTGGAAGGGGCGCTCTAAGTTCGTGCGCAGCACCATGGTGGTCTCCGTGCGCTCCACGCCCTCCATGGTGAACAGCCTGTCCAGGAACGCGTCCAGCGCGGCGGTGGAAGGCACCCGCACCTTGATGATGAACGAGTACGTACCCGCCACCGCGTGCAGCTCCTCTATCTCGGGCTGCTCTATCAGCCGGTCCACCAACTTCTGAGCCGGCTTGCGGGGCTGCGGCGTTATGGCCACGAACGCCGCTATGCCCAAGCCCAACGCCACCGGGTCCACGTCCGCGTGGTACCCGCGGATCACTCCTTGCTGCTCGAGCTTGCGCACCCGGTCACCGACCGCAGGCGCTGAGAGACCGACTCGTTTAGCGATGCTGGCGTGGCTGGCGCGGCCGTCTTCCTGAAGGATGGCGAGGATGCTGCGGTCTACCGCGTCGAACTCCATGAGTGGCACGAATGTAGCACGCACGGCAGCAGAGCGCCGCCCTGAGCGGCGCCTACCTGTTACCCTGCGGCGTGCGCGCACTCTTCATAGGCGACGTCTTCGCGACCCCCGGCATGACCGTTGCCCTGGCGTTCCTCAAACAACACAGCCAGGATTACGACTTCGTGATCGTGAACGGCGAGAACTCCGCCGGCGGCTTCGGCATCACCAAACGCCACTTCGACCAGCTGCGGGCCGCCGGCGCCGACGTGGTAACCCTCGGCAACCACGGCTTCGATAAGCCCGACACTAACGAACTGCTCGAGAACAACCCCCGCCTGCTGCGCGCCGCCAACTACCCGCCCGGCACGCCCGGGCTCGGTTACCACGTGTACGAGGCCCACAATGGGCAGCGCGTGGCCGTGGCGCAGCTCATGGGCCGCGTGTTCATGGACCCCCTCGACTGCCCCTTCCGCGCAGCCGACGACGTGCTGGAGAGCCTCCCAGCGGGCGTGCCCGTCATCGTTGAGTTCCACGCTGAGGCCACCAGCGAGAAGAAAGTCATGGGTTACCACCTGGCTGGCCGCGCGGCGGCCGTGCTGGGTACGCACACGCACGTGACCACCGCCGACGAGACCGTGTTCAAGGGCACCGCCTACATAACCGACGTGGGCATGACCGGCGTGCAGAACTCCTCCATCGGCATGGGCTTCGAGGAGGTGCACGCCCGCTTCGTGAGCAAGGTGCCCGTAAGGTACCGGCCCGCGGAAGGGCCCGCCACCCTCAACGCGGTGGAGTTAGAGCTAGAAGGCACCCGCGCCACCGCCATAAGACGCCTGCGGTGGGAAGCTGAGAGCGCGCGGTAGCCGCTACCCGGTGGCGGGGGTGAACGCCCCAGCCACCCGCTAAGGAGGACCAAGCCAAGTGGACGAGTTCGAGCTCCTAAGCGCCGACGTCGACTTCCTGGCGACCGCTTTGGGGGACGTGGTGCGCGAGCTGGAAGGGGAGAGGCTCTTCCTGCTCGTCGAGCGCGTGCGCGGCCTAACTAAGCGTCTGCGCGAGGACCCAGCTGACGCCAGCGCCCAGGAGGAGCTAGCCGGCATTTTGGCGAGCGCCAGCACCGCCGACGCCGAGAAGCTCGTGCGCGCCTTCACCGTCTACTTCCAGCTCGTTAACCTGGCGGAGGAGATCCACCGCGTGCGCGTGAACCGGCAGCGCTCGCTGGCCGCCACGGTGGAGGAACCCCGCAACGAGAGCCTGGCGGCAGCGGTTCTGGAACTCAAGCGCCAAGGCATGCAACCAGCGGAAGCGCGCGCGTTCCTCGCGCGCCTAGACCTGCGGCTCACCCTCACCGCGCACCCCACCGAGGTCAAGCGCTACACGGTGCGCCTCAAGCTCGAGCGCATAGGCGAAGCCCTCAAGCTGATGGGCGAGCAGGAGCTGCCACCCCGCGCCGTGCGGGAGCAGCGCGAGATCATCTACGCCGAGATCGCCACCCTGTGGCTGACGCGCGAGGTGGTGGAGGAACGCCCCACCGTCATAGACGAGGTGAAGAGCGCTCTCTACTACTTCCGGCGCACCCTGCTGGACGTGGTGCCGGACCTCATGCGCGACCTCGAGTGGGCCCTGCAGACCTACCTGCCTCAGCAGCCCAGCGAGGACGGCGCGGCGGTGCCCCGCCCCGACCCGCGCGAGGTCCCTGCGCCGCAGCCGCCCATGCTGCGCTTCTGCTCCTGGATAGGGGGCGACCGCGACGGCAACCCGTACTTGACGCCCGAGGTCACACGCGGCGCGTACGAACTGCAGGCGGCTGTGGCGAACGAAACGTACCTGGCCGACATCGACCTGCTGGTACAGCGCCTGTCGTTATGGGAGCGGCGCGCGCCCATAACGCACCACCTGCGCGAGGCCCTCGAGACGCGCGCGGCCGCCATGGGCGCCAGCGAACGCTTCGCTGGCGAGCCGTACCGGCTGTGGCTCGAGCAGGTTCACCGCCTGCTGCTCGCGGAGGCCGAGCAGGCCGGCAGTTACCCAGGTGGCGGGGCGGGCTACCTGGCGGACCTGCGGCTCCTGGAGGAGGCGCTGCAGTTCGGTCATGGCGAGAGACCCGCCCGCAGCTTCGTGCGGCCCGCCGCCGCCCGCGCCGCCGCCTTCGGCTTCGCGCTGGCGCCGCTCGACATTCGCGAGCACTCCGGCAGGCACGAGACGGCCGTGGCTCAACTGCTGCGCGCCGCCGGCGTGCACGACGACTACGCCGCCCTGCCCGAAGCGGAGCGCGTGCGCCTGCTCGAACGGGAGCTCGCCAGCCGCCGCCCGCTGCTGGCGGTGGGCGCCAAACCCGGGGAAGAGGCCGAGCGGGCGCTGGCGTTCCTAGCCGAGCTGAGGCGCGCCGGACGCGTGTACGGCGGCGCGGCCTACGGCAGCAGCATCGTCAGTATGGCCGAGGGCGCCTCCGACGTGCTGGAGGCACTGCTCCTCGCCAAGGAGGCGGGTCTGCCCGATATAGACGTCACGCCGCTGTTCGAAACCCTGGCCGACCTCGACGCCGCCCGCGCCGTGATGACCACCCTCTTCACCTGCGAACCGTACCGGCGCCACGTGGAGCGGCGCGGGGTGCAGGAAGTCATGATCGGCTACTCAGACTCGAACAAGGACGTCGGCCTGGTGGCGGCTAACTGGGCGCTCTACCGCGCGCAGGAAGGGCTAGCTGAGCTGTGCCGCCAGCACGGCGTGCCGCTGCGCATCTTCCATGGTCGCGGCACCAGCATCGGCCGCGGCGGCGGCCCGGCGGGGCAAGCCATCCTCGCGCAGCCGCCCGGCAGCCTGGCGGGCCGCATGCGCATAACGGAACAAGGCGAAGCGTTAGCGGACCGCTACCGTGACAGGGACCTCGCGCACCGCCACCTGGAGCAGGTGCTGCACGCGTTCGTCCTGGCCTCCGCCCGCGACCAGGGGCCGCTGCCCGAGGTACCAGAGCGCTACCGCCAGGCCATGGACGAAGCCGCCGACGCCAGCCGCGGCGCTTACCACGACCTGGTTCATCATCAAGACTTCATAGCTTTCTTCGAGCAGGTCACGCCCATCAACGAACTCGGGCGCCTGAACCTGGGCTCGCGCCCCACCCGCCGTTCGTCCGACCACTCGCTGGCCACCCTGCGAGCCATTCCCTGGGTGTTCGCCTGGACCCAGAACCGCGCTAACGTGCCCGGCTGGTACGGGCTGGGCGCCGCCCTCGAGGCTGTGGGCAGCGCGCTGGGTCAAGAGATGTACCGGGACTGGCCCTTCTTCAGGACCATGCTCGACCTGGCGCAGATGAGCCTCGCCAAGGCCGACATGGGCGTCTTCGCGTCATACTTAGGGCTCGTTAAGCCCGCCCAGCGCGGCTTGGGCGAGCTGATCATGGCGCGTCACGCAGTAGCGGTAGCGCAGGTCCAGGCGGTCACGGGCGCGGGGCTCCTCGCGGCCGACAAGGTGCTGCGCCGCAGTATCGACCTCCGCAACCCGTACGTGGACCCCATCAGCCGCCTGCAGGTGGAGCTGCTGAGGCGCCTGCGGAGCGTGCCGGAGGAGTCACCTGAGCGCGAGGAGCTTGACTACGCCGTCATGCTCTCGCTCACTGGGGTGTCGGCCGGCATGCGCAACACGGGCTAGGGTGCGGCGTGCGTTACTCTTGGGTTGGTCACCGGAGCACTGGGTTGGTTACCGGAGCACCGGTGCCAGCAGGCAGCCCCCGCACCCGTCCACTTTCCCTCTCTCTCATTGCGTTCATACTGCGGCTGCATAAAGTGTGCGTCGATGCGAAGAATACGTGTGCGTGACGGACGCACTAGGAGCGTGGCATGACTTTTACCGAACTGATGGTGAGCGGCGGACCGGTCCTGGTGGCCATCATCCTGGTCTCCATTTACGCCGTTTACATCTTCATAGAACGGTTACTGAAGCTGCGGAAGGAGAACGTCGAGACGGGCGCGCTCATGGCGCGCGTGAACGCCGCCGTGCGCGAACGCGACCTCGAGACCGCTCTGGAAGCAGTTGACCGCCACGGCGGCCCCGTGGCGCGCGTGCTCAGCAAGGCCCTCGGCCGCCTGCCTTACGGACGCCCGGCGGTGGAAGCCGCCTTCGAGGAAGCCACCCTCATAGAGGAGAAGAACCTCACCCGCGGCCTGCGGCCGCTCGGCATCATCGCGCAGATATCGCCCATGCTCGGCCTGCTCGGTACCGTCACGGGCATGATCATCTCGTTCTCCGAGATCGCGAAGTACGGTAGCGGCGACCCCGGCCTGCTGGCCACCGGCATCGGGCAGGCGCTGGTCACCACCGCCGCCGGCCTCATCGTTGCCATCCCCGTGCTCGTGGGGCACGGCTACCTCGCCAGCCGGGTAGAGAAGATCCTCTCCGAGATAGACCTGCGGCGCGAGGAGCTGATGGGCAACGTCGTTCAGGCGGTCGCCAACCGGCGCGATGAGGGCGGCGGCCGCGGCGCGGCGCACGAGTCCGCAAGCGGCGAACGCAGCGCGGCCCGCGCTGACACCACAAGACCGCTGCCTCAGGTCTGATAAGCCGTGAGTAGCCGCCGCACACGAAGACGGGTAGCTGCCGCGCCAGGGCTGGACCTCACACCCATGGTGGACGTGGTGTTCCTACTCATCATCTTCTTCATGGTCTCCACCACGTTCATTACGCTCGAGTCCGGGCTGCCGGTCGAGCTGCCCGATTCGCAGACCACGGTCACCGAACCGTCCACGCTGCCCACGGTTACCGTCAACAAGGACGGCGATATCTTCTTCGGCGGCGCTCAGGTGCAGGAGGCGCAGCTGGCGCTGCTCCTGCGGCAGGAGCTCGACGCAACCGGCCAGACCACAGTGGTGCTGCGCGCGGACCGCGACGTGCCGCACGGCACCGCGGTGCGCATCATGGACTTGCTCACTCAGGGCGGGGCGCAACGGATCGTCATCGCCACGGGCGGCTAAGCCATGACCAGTTTCTGGCGCGACCCCGACAAGCGCCGCGCCATGGCGCTGTCGGTCACCATCCACCTGCTGGTGCTGCTGCTCATGCTCTTCCTGAGCCTGATCCCGCGGCCCGAGCCGCTGCCGCCCTACATCGTCATAGACGTGGGCACCCCGGCGTTCTCCGAAGAGGCCACGCTGGCGCCCACCGTAGACTCGCCCGCGCTGCCGGCCCCAGAACCGCAGGTAGCCAGCCAAGAGATCGGCGACCCGCGCGACCTAGCGGCGCAGCAGACCGAGATAACCGCACCGGAACCGGAACAGACCACCGCCCAGCCGCCCGCGCCCGCCGCGCCGCCCGCTCAGGCCGCCGAAGCGCCGCCTGAAGCCGCGGAAGCGGCCGAGGTGCCGGCGCCGCCACTGCCGCAGCCGCAGGTGGCTGAAGCCGCCCCGCTCGACGCGCAGCTGCCCCTGGCTGAAGTGCCCGCCACCACACTGCCTGAGATAGACGCTGTGTTACTAGACCCGCGGCCCCTCACCGACCCCATAGCGCTGCCCGCCCCGCAGGCGCGCGCGGAAGTCACGGAAGCGCGCGCGGTGGCCATGCAACCCACCGCTAACGTCAGCGAAGCGCGCGACATCAGTTCGCCGCAGGCCAGCGCGGCGGTCGCTGAGACCCGAGCGCTGGAGTCCCCGGCGGTGAGCGCCGCCGTGTCGCAAGCCACCGGCCTGACCGCCCCTAACGCCAGCGCCAGTGTGGCCGAGGCGCGTCAGCTGCAGGCGCCCGGCGTGCAGGCTCAGGTCAGCGGCGCGGTCGACCTGAGCACCTCCGGGGTGCAGGCGCAGGTCTCTGGCAGCACGCCGCTGGCAGCCCCCAACGCCACCGCCGTGGTCGGTCAGCGCCGCGAAGTGGCCGTAACACCGCAAGCGCAGGTGGCGCAGGTACGCGAGGTGCCCGTGCCCACCCTGCGCGCCGAAGTGCTCGCGCCCGCCGTGCAGGGCGGCGCGCCCGGCGACGACGCGCGCGTGAGCGGCACGACCGACGTGGACGCGTCCGTCCTCTCGCCGCGCCAACCTGGCGGTAACGCCGCCGTCTCGGGCCAAACGGGGCCCCTCGATCCGCTAGCTACCGCCGAAGGGCGGGGCCAGGCCGCCTCCCCGGACGGGGTGGGCGAAGGCACGGGCGCCCCCGCGCAGCCGCGCCGGCCGCCTCTGGCCACGCGCCGTGACCAGCCGCTGGCTGTGCTGCTCGACAACGTGGGCGGTTACCCGCAGCACGGCCTGCGCGAGGCCAGCATGATCGTGGAGATGCCGGTGGAGGGCGGGCTGACGCGCCTCATGCCCATCTACGACCGCAACGACCCAGTGCGGGTGGGGCCAGTGCGCAGCGCGCGCGACTACTTCGTGCAACTGGCGCAGAAGAGCAACGCCGTGCTCGTGCACGACGGCGGTTCGCCCGGCGCCATGATCGCCATCGGCGGCGCTGAAGTGCCCACCCTCAACGCGTACACCAGCGGTCAGCTCTTCGCCCGCGCCAGCGAGCGCAGCGCGCCCTACAACCTGTACAGCGTCGGCACCGACCTGCGCTCCGCCGTGAGCAGGCTGCTGCCCGGCGCCGACCGCATAGTCACCAGTCAGGTGCACGCCCCCGCGCTGGACGCCGAGCAAGTGACCGAGGTGCAGGTGCGTTACAGCGGCACTTACACCTCGGGCTTCCGTTACGACCCGCGCCTGGGCGTCTACCGCTGGGTTCGCGACGGCGAATCTGCCGTGCACCCCGACGACCAGCTGGTGCTCATGGACGCCGTGCTGGTGGGGCAGATCAGCGCCGTGCAGATACCCGGCGACACTGCTGGGCGCCTCTACATACCCCTGGAGGGCGGCCCCGCCACCTTCTACCTAGAGGGCGCGGCGGAGCGCGGCACGTGGGAGCTGGCGGACGGTTCGGGCTTACGCTTCCGGCGGGCCGACGGTCAGCTAGTGGACCTGGCGCCGTTCCGCACCTGGGTGCTCCTGACCCCCACTTACGAATCGCGCACCGAGGAGTGAACGCTAGCCGCTGAC
>JBBAFX010000107.1:0-7922 GCA_041655195.1 Trueperaceae bacterium | reverse complement strand
CCAAGCTTTTTACCGCCGTAATAGCGCACGACCACCGCGGCCAGCATGTCGAGCTCGCGCTTGAGGATCACCTCAAGCATGGGCCGTCCGGCTGTGCCACCAGGCTCACCGTCGTCCGAGAAGCGCTGGCTGTCACCGAACTTGTAAGCCCAGCAGTGGTGAGTGGCGTCAGGGTGCTCGGTTCTAACGGCGGCCAGCAGGGCCGCGGCCTCCTCGGGGTCCGCTGCGGGCCACACGTACGCCAGGAAGCGCGAACCCTCGATCGTTTCCTCATGCCTAGCTGCCTTACCAACGGTCACGTGCGCCACGAGCCGAATCTACCAAGGAGGGCAGGGGCCGGGTCAGGATCGTGGGGGTCGCTGGGAGCGCTGCAGCGCCGTGCTACAGTCGCCGCGTGGGACAGTCACGTAACACTTCGCGCCGCCTTCCCGCCGGGTTCTCTCCCCTGTCGGCCGCCGCGCGATGTCTGCCCGCTCCGCGCCCCTTGCCTGGGTGTCCGCGCAGCTGAAGCTGCCGTACGCACCCGCGGACGCTAGCCGCAACAGGGCCTCAGGGTCTGCCTAGCGTGGCGCGCTTCAGTAGACCTAGATCCGCACTTCCCGAAGCCGCCGGCTTCGTTACCAACAATCTCACACATGCACACAGCCTGGCTGGCGTCGCCGACCGGGCATCCGGAGGACAAGGTGCAGCTCGAGTTCTATAACACCCTCACGAGACGCAAGGAGCCGTTCGTACCCGTGGCGGCAGGCCACGTCGGCATCTACATGTGCGGACCTACCGTTTACTCCGACCCGCATCTCGGGCACGCCAGAGGGCCGGTCGTGTTCGATGTATTGCGGCGCTGGCTGGAGTACGGCGGGCTTTCGGTCCGTTTCGTTACCAACGTCACGGACGTGGGTCACCTGGTGGACGACTCCGACGACGGCGAGGACAAGCTCGCTAAACGCGCGCAGATAGAGAAACTGGAACCCATGGAGGTGGCCGAGAAGTACTTCTGGGCGTACTTCGACGCCATGGCCCAGATGAACGTGCGGCGCCCCAGCATCGTGCCGCGCGCCACGGGGCACATCATCGAGCAACAGGAGCTTACCCAGCAGCTCATCGACCGCGGCGTGGCTTACGAAAAGGAAGGCAGCGTCTACTTCGATGTGTCCGCCTGGGACGCTTACGGCAAGCTGTCGGGGCGTGACCCAAGCGAGCAGGTCGAGGGCACCCGCGTTGAGGTTCGCGCCGACAAGGACGACCCGCGCGACTTCGCGCTCTGGAAGCTGGCCGAGGACGGCCACATCATGCGCTGGCCCAGCCCCTGGGGCGACGGCTTCCCTGGCTGGCACATCGAGTGCACCGCCATGAGCACCAAGTACTTGGGTGACGAGTTCGACATCCACGGGGGCGGCCTCGACCTGGTCTTCCCGCACCACGAAGCCGAGATCGCCCAGGCCGAAGCGGCTGGCAAGGGCTTCGCCCGCTACTGGCTGCACTGGAACATGATCACGCTGGCGGGCGAGAAGATGGCCAAGTCGAAGAACCACTTCATCCCGTTAGAGCAGCTCTTCGAGCGCTACGACCCGTTGGTGGTGCGCTTCCATCTACTACGCTCGCACTACCGCAGCGTGTCCGACTTCAGCGAGGAAGGCCTCCTCTCCTCCGCCCAGGGCCTCAAACGCCTGCGCGAGACTTACCGCAACGCCCAGCACGGTCTGGATGAGGGCGTGGAGCCCGATCACGCGCCGTTCCAGGAGTACCGCGACCGCTTCGCCGCTGCCATGAACGACGACCTCAACACACCGCAGGCCATAGCCGCACTCTTCGACGCCTCCCGGGCGGTGAACCGGGCGCTGGAGGACGGTGCGAGCGCGGCCTACAGGGCGGGCGCCGTGGCCCTGTTCGACGACCTGCAGACGGGCGTGCTGGGCGTGCCAGCCAGCGAGGACGGGGTGCACGACGCGTTAGCCACCGTGGAGGGGCTGGTGGAGATGGTGCTGGCGGAGCGGCAGCGCGCCAGGGCCCGCCGCGACTTCGCTACCTCCGACGAACTGCGTGACCGCCTGACCGAGCTCGGGGTGAGCATAGAGGACACGCCGCAAGGGAGCCGCTGGAAGCTGGACTGAAACCCACCACCCCTAGGCACAACCCCCGGCACCCGTCACGCAGTTGGCGGGTGCCGCTCCATAGTCAGTGCATGAGTCAGGGCATGCGCAGTGTTCGGCACGTCTTCCCCGCCCCCGCGGCCGCACCACAAGGCGGCGGCGCGGCTGTTCCATCATTAGAGCGAGCGGCGCTCTACCAGGCGGCGTTCACCGCGCAAGGCATGAAGGCGCCCACGCTCAGGAGCCTGGTTACCGCCTTCGGCTCGTTAGAGGCCGCTCTGCACGCGCCGGCGGCCGACGTCGCGCAGGCGCTGGAGATAACCAGGAACGCAGCCGCCCAGCAGGTAGCCAAGGTGCTCCGCGGCTTGCCCGCGGCGCGGGCGCAGGTACGCGCCGCCCTTCACGCTGGTCTGCAGGTGCTCACCTGGGAGGACGCGGGTTACCCGCCCGCCTTGCACGACGACCCGGTCGGCTGCGCCCCCATCCTCTTCGTTGAGGGCGTGCTGCCGCCCCACCTGGCGTACACCTCTAGGCACGTGCGCGCCGTAGCGGTGGTGGGAACGCGCCGCGCCACGCCAGGCGGACTGAGTTTCGCGCGCGACATGGGCCGCGCCCTCTCACGTGAAGGTGTGTTGGTGGTGTCGGGTCTGGCCATCGGTATCGACGCCGCGGCACACGAGGGCGCCCTGGAGGCTAGTGACCAGGCTGCAAGCGGCGCGGTCGTACAGCACCATTACCAGTGGGCGCCAGGTGAGGTGCCCACACCGCGGCCTGCCGGCACGGTGGCGGTGCTGGGCGGTGGCCACGGGCACCTCCACCCGGCCGCGAACGCGGGCCTGGCGCGCCGCATCCTGTCGGCAGGCGGCGCCGTCTTGTCGGAGTGGGCGCCTGACGTTACCCCGCTGCCGTACCGCTTCCTGCAGCGCAACCGCGTTATCAGCGGCCTCAGTCGCGGCGTGCTCGTCATAGAGGCAGGCGTACGGTCGGGGACCAACAGCACGGTCGCGCACGCGCTGGAGCAGGGGCGCGACACCATGGCGGTGCCGGCCTCCCCGTGGACCACCAGCGGCGCGAGTTGCTTGAACATGATCCGCGAAGGCGCAGAGTTCGTGTTCGAGTTCTCGGACGTGCTGGCGCGCTTCGAGGAACTGGCGCAGCGCCACCCGCACGAGCTTGCTGCTGAGCGCTCGCAGTTCGAGCGCATGGCGGCCATGCCCGGAGCGCAGCCGCTGTTCGCGGTCGGCGGTGCGGCGCCGGACGGGGGTGCGCTGCCGGGGGGTGGCGCGGCGCCAGGCCGCGGGGCGACGTCGGGCGTAGTAGGTAGCGAGGCCAACGTGGACCCTGGCGTGACCGCCGCCATCCGGGCCGCGCTCGAACCTGGCACCGAGGTCACGCTGGACGCCCTGGCCGCTGCCTGCCCGTTCGAGCCCAGTGTGCTCATCGGTGCGCTCGCTGCCCTCGAGCTCGAAGGCGTGGTGCAAAGCACCCCAAGTGGGCGTTTCAGACTGCGCGACGCGCTACCCACCCGCGCGGTGAGCGAGCTGCGAGCCAAGCGCCGCTCACGCAAATGAGTGAACGATGTTAAGGAAGGGTCAATCGTCTCATGGACACGGTCGAAGCGCGCTTAGTATCTTAGAGACAGGTCGGGTGGGAGACCTGCCGGAGGCGTGTGCCTCGGGGCGTGCCCACTTAGACGTTCTGGAAGGAGATCAACCTTGAGGAAGTTCCTCGTAGCATTGCTTGTTGCCCTGACCACGTTCGGTGTGGCTTTCGGGCAGACCCTAACGGTCTGGACCACCTGGACGGATCAGACCCTCGATTGGCTCCGCGAAGAATCGGCCTCGTTCACTGAAGCGTTCGGTGTCGACGTCGAAATCGTTCGCCTAGACGTGAACGAACTCAAGCAACAAGCGCTCCTGGCCGCCCCGCAGGGCCAGGCCGGCGACGTTTTTGCCGGTGTACCGCACGACCAGATTGGTGAGATGGCCGTCGGCGGCGTGCTCCTCGACATGGGCACCTACGCCACCAGCGCCTACCTCTCCGACCTGAGCGAACAGGCTCGCCTGGGCTACACCTACGCCGGTCGTCTCTTCGGCCTGCCCATGTACGTTGAAGGTCCCGCCCTGATCGTCAACAACGACCTCGTCAGCGAACTGCCTGCCACGTACGAAGCCACCATGCAACTGGCTGGTGACCTCACCACGGCCGACACCTTCGGCTTCATGTTCGACATCAACAACTTCTACTTCAGCTACGGCTGGCTGCACACCTGGGGCGGTTACGTCTTCGGCCGTGACGCTGACGGCGCACTCAACCCCGCCGACATCGGCCTCGCTAACGAAGGCGCCGTCGCCGGCGCTCAGGCGCTTCACGACCTGCGCTTCGCGCTCGGCCTCATCCCCTCCGGCACCAACTACGACGTGGCTAACGGTCTCTTCGTCGACGGCGCTCTGGGCATGATCTACACCGGTCCGTGGGCCATCAGCCAGTACCAGGAAGTCGGCCTCGACGTCAGCGTGCACCCCGTACCGCCCCTTGCCGACGGCGCCCCGTTCTCGGGCTTCATGGGCGTGCAGGGCGTGCTCGTTAACTCCTTCAGCAACCTGAAGGTCGAAGCCGCCAACTTCTCCAAGTGGCTCTCCCGTAAGGACGCGCAGGTCTCCATGGCGCGCCTCTCCGGCCGCATCCCCGCCTCCACCTCGGCGCTCGCCGAAGTGGTCGACGACCCCATCATCGCCGGCTTCGGCGCTGCGCTCATCCACGCTGAGCCCATGCCGAACATCCCCGAGATGGGCGCCGTCTGGTCCCCCATGGGTAACGCCCTCAACGTCATCACCGAAGACGCCAACGCCGACGTCGGCGCCGTCCTCGAGCAGGCCGTCCGCGAGATCAAGGGCGAGTAACGCCTGAGGAATAACCCGGGCCTAACGCCAAGGCCCAGGTAGTAGACTTGCGGCCAGGGGCACGTTCCCTGGCCGCAGTTATTGACGGCGCCCGGCGCGCGCCGCGGCCAGGCTCACCAAGCCACGGCCCTTCCGCCAGCAGGGGGTTCACGCCATCGATATCTCGCGCTCACCCAAGCAGTACCTGCCCCGCAGCAAGACCGCCGCCGGCGGGCTCTTCAAATCGCTCGGGCTCCTCACGATCGCTCTAACGCTATCGGCCGCCATCGGCGTGGCCGGCTATCTTCTCGTTCGACTGTTCGCACCCGACGTACCCGCCTTCATGGGCTTACCCATCGGCGTGGTGGCGCTGGTGCTCATCCTCAGGTGGATCGCGCAGCGCTTCGCCTGGATCATGCCGTGGTACTACCTGCTCCCGGCCATAATCTTCCTTCTCACCTTCACGTTCTTCCCGGTCATCCTCACCATCGGCCTAGCCTTCACCGACTACGCCGGCATCCGAAACGGCGAACTCAACCCCACCACCGAGACGAACATCCTCAGCATCGACGGCGCCACCCTGGAACTGGAGGGCGTTAGCAACCTCGCCTGCCACAACCTCCGCAACGGTTGCAACGACGTGCGGGCGGTCGTTTACGCCTCCGGCGAGGTCGAACTCCGCGGGTTGGACCTTGACGGCACCACCCTAACCCTCGCCGAGGCGCCCCCAGCTGGCCGCGACGTGCAGAGCGTCGAGCTCTACATGCCCGACCTCGGTTTCGCTGACAGCATCCGCGTGGTAGCGCACGATGGCGTGACACTCACGCTGGAGCGCGCGCCGCCCTTCCCCACCGATCTTGAGGCCATCAGCGTGCAACTCGACCGGGCCGCCATCCAGCGCACCATCCTTACGCTGGAAGGCACCACCCTCACGCTCAACCAGCCCCTGCCGGAAGGCACCGAGGCCGTCTCTATCGCGCGCTACAACGACTTCGGTTGGGTGGGCTGGCGCAACTTCCGCGCCATCATGGCGTCCGCGCCGCGCGCGCTCATCCCCGTCTTCGTCTGGAACATCAGCTTCGCCTTCATAACCGTGCTGCTGAACCTGGCTGCGGGCATCCTCATCGCGGTGCTGCTCAACAACAAGGCGCTGCGCCTACGCAACTTTTACCGCACGTTGCTCATCATCCCGTGGGCGCTACCCAGCGTCATCACCATTCAGGTCTGGAAAGGCTTCCTCAACCAGAACTTCGGTGCCATCAACCGCGTCATGGCGCTCCTTGATATCGGCGCCGAACCCATCAACTGGCTCCTCGGCGACGCTAACGCAGCGCGCGGCGCGGTCATACTCGTGAACCTCTGGCTCGGCCTGCCGTTCATGATGACAGCCACCTTGGGTGCGCTCTCTGCCATACCAGACGACATCTACGAAGCCGCCCGCATAGACGGCGCCAGCCCGTGGCAGGGTTTCTGGAACGTGACCGGCCCGCTCCTGCGCACCGCGCTGATACCTATCGCCCTCAGCTCGTTCGCGTTCAACTTCAACAACTTCAACGTCATCTTCCTGCTCACGGACGGCGGCCCGCCCGTGTCGTGGGGCACCGCCACGGCCCGAGGTACCGACATCCTCATCAGCTGGGCCTACAACGAGGCCTTCAGGAGCCAAGGCGGTTACGCGTACGGCTTCGGGTCGGCCATCTCACTCATCATCTTCGTCATAACGCTGGCGGTGAGCCTGATGAACTTCAGGGTCACCGGGGCACTGAAGGACGAGGCGCGCACATGAACACCGGCAAACGCGTCCACTACTTCTCCATGGCGCTGGTCGCTATCCTCACCATCGTCGGTGTCTGGGCCCTCATAGCCACCGCTCCAGAAGCCATCATGCGCGAACGCATGCTGGTCATTCCCGGCGCCTGGTGGCGCTTCCTGAGCGCCTTCTTCCTCGTCATTGGCGCCATAGCCGGCATGGCCTACCTGTACGGGCTGGCCACGCGGCCGCTCCGCGCTGCCCGCTACGCGGTCACTGCGGGCACGCACATCTTCATCTGGCTCGTGGTGCTGGCCGTGTTCTACCCGGTCGTCTACCTGCTGTCCGTGTCGTTCAACCGCAACGACACGCTGGCCGGCGCTTTGCCGCGCACGGGCAACATCCTCGTACGCGCGGGTGTGCTCCCGAACCCCGCCGATATCTCGGTAGTGCAGTACGAGAAGGTGCTGCGCGAGACGCACCTCGTCTGGTACCACTGGCTCTTCGCCGCCATCCTGGTGGCCGCCATCGTTGTCATAATCGGCACGGTCCTGTTACCCCGCTTCGGGTACTACTCCCGCCGCATAGACGTGGTGCGCAACGTGGCGGGCTGGACCATCTTCGGCTCCGCCGCCCTGCTGGTAGCCACCATCGGACCAGAACACTTCTACGGGCTCACCGCGGAGGGCCGTAAGCTGCCCGCCAGCATCGGTGGCATGGTGCCGCTCTACATCCGCAACACGCTGCTGGTGTCCGGAACCACCGGCGTGCTGGCCGTGCTGCTCTCGACCACCGCCGGTTACGCCTTCGCGCGCATGAAGTTCGAGGGGCGCTACAACACGCTGCTGACGTTCGTGTTCGTGCAGATGTTCCCCACGTTCATGGCGCTCGTGGCCATCTTCTACCTCATGAGCCGCCTCGATCTGCTCAACACCTTCCCGGGCCTCATCCTCGCGTACTCGGGCGGCGCCATCGCCTTCTCAACCTGGATCTTCAAGGGGTACCTCGATTCCTTGAGCCCCAGCCTCGAGGAGCAGGCCATGGTCGACGGGGCCACGCGCTTCGGCGCCTTCTGGCGCGTGATCATGCCCATCAGCATCCCCATGCTGCTGTTCATCTTCCTGAACCAGTTCATAGGCACGTACAGCGAGTTCATCCTCGCCAACACGCTCCTCGTGGGCCAGGAACACTGGACGGTGG
>JBBAFX010000106.1:0-7936 GCA_041655195.1 Trueperaceae bacterium | reverse complement strand
AGCCTCTTCTGCTACGGAGGCATGGTCGAGGTCTGCATGAAGGCCGCCGAGGTGGCCGCCCGCGAGGGTGTGGAGCTGGAGGTCGTGGACCTCGAAACGCTGGCGCCGCTCGACGAAGCCACCATCCTGGACTCCGTGAAGCGCACCGGGCGTGCCGTGATCGTGTACGAAGCGCCCCGTAGCGGCGGCTTCGGAGCGGAGGTGGCGGCCCGCATAGCGGAGGAGGCCATCTACCACCTGGAGGCGCCCATCGTGCGCGTGACCGGTTGGGACGCGCCGTACCCACCCTTCACGTCCGTTGAGCACTACTTCCGGCCGGACGCGCGGCGGGTACTGGCAGCGGTGCGGAGGGTGCTCGAGTAGGCGCAGCCAGGCCGTCGGGCGATTAGCGAAACCTAGGCTTGAGCCGAGGGCCTCTGCTCTGCAGGCCCTTGCGTTTTCGCCGGCCGTACCCTTAGTATTTAAGGTATCTATAAGGCGCCACCGCGCGCCGCGCCGGGTAGCCGTCAGAGCGCCGGGCCTAAGGAGTTACCGCTATGGATAACAAGGCTGTTGCCGACACCGTGGCCGCGCGCCCGGAACTCGATAAGGATCGTCGTAAGGCGTTGGATTCTGCTGTTGCTCAGATTGAGCGGCAGTTTGGGCGTGGGTCGATTATGCGGTTGGGGTCTGAGCCTGTGGGGGTGTTGGGTTCGGGGGTTATTAGTTCGGGGTCGTTGTCGGTGGATGTGGCGTTGGGGGTGGGGGGTTTTCCGCGGGGGCGGGTGGTTGAGGTGTATGGGCCGGAGTCGGGGGGTAAGACGACTTTGGCGTTGCATGTGGTGGCGGAGGCGCAGGCGGCGGGTGGGGTGGCGGCGTTTGTGGATGCTGAGCATGCGTTGGATCCGTCGTATGCGGCTGCTCTTGGGGTGGATGTGGATGAGTTGTTGGTGTCGCAGCCGGATACGGGTGAGCAGGCGCTTGAGATTGTGGAGTTGTTGGTGCGGTCGGGGGCGGTGGATGTGGTGGTGGTGGATAGTGTGGCGGCGTTGACGCCGCGGGCTGAGATTGAGGGTGAGATGGGGGATGCGCATGTGGGGTTGCAGGCGCGTCTCATGAGCCAGGCGTTGCGTAAGTTGACGGGGGCGCTTAGTAAGTCGCGTACGACGGCGATTTTTATTAATCAGATTCGGGAGAAGATCGGTGTGTTGTATGGGAATCCGGAGACGACGCCGGGGGGGCGGGCTTTGAAGTTTTATGCGTCGGTGCGGGTGGAGGTTAGGCGTAAGGGTGATGTGAAGGTGGGGGCGGAGCGGGTGGGTAATCGGGTGCGGGTGCGGGTGACGAAGAATAAGGTGGCGCCGCCTTTTCGTGAGGCGGAGGTGGATATTGTTTTTGGGCGGGGTATTGATAAGTTGGGTGATTTGGTGGGGGTGGCTTCGGATCTTGGGGTGGTTACTAAGTCGGGGTCGTGGTTTTCGTTTGGTGAGGTTAGGTTGGGGCAGGGTAAGGAGCGGGCGGCTGAGTTTGTGGGGGCTGACCCTGGGTTGCGGGATGAGATTCGGCGTTTGGTGTTGGAGCAGTTGGGGGCAGGCACCAAGGCCGCCGGGAGCGCTAAGGCCGCTGAACTGAACGAGCTTACCGACGACAAGAATATCGAGGACGGTGCCGAGTGAACGGGACGCTAGCTCTCTTACTGGTACTGCTGCTCGGCCTGGTGGTCGGCGCGGCAGTCACTTTCTTCCTGAAACGCAGCCGCGACGCGGAGGCGCACGCCGAGGCGGAGCGCCAAGCGCAGGCACGCCTGGCCGAGGCCGAGCGCGAGGCCCGGCGCATAACCGACCAGGCGTCTACCGCTGTGGAGGCGGAGCTGACGCAGGCGCGTCAGCGCTGGCAGGAGGACGAGCGCCGCGAGCGCGCGCGGCTGAACGAGGACATAGAGCGCGAGAAGCGCAACGCGGAGCAGGAGCTGGCCCGCATTCGCAGCGAAGCGCAGCGCGAGGGCGCCGCTATCCGCGAGGGCCGCGAGGAGCTCAAGCGTGACCGCGACAAGCTCGATCAGCAGGAGGAGCGCCTCAACCGTCGCAGCGAGCAGCAGGACGTGCGGGCGCTGCGCCTGGACGAAGCGGAGGAGCGGCTGAACCAGCGCGCCACGGAGCTGAACACGCGCGACGAGGACCTGGCGGCGAAGGAAGCTGAGGTCGACGCGCGGCTGCACGAAATAGCTAAGCTCTCGCGCGAGCAGGCCGAGGAGCTCATCCTGGAACGCGTGGAGCGGGAACTGGAGCGCGAGAAGGCCGTGCGCGTGCGCGGCGCCCTGGAGCGCGCCGACAACGAGGCGCGTAAGCGTGCGCAGGACATCATTGCGCAAGCCATCCAGCGCAGCGCCAGCGAGGTCAGCGCCGCCATCAGCGTCTCGGTGGTGCCCATACCTAACGACGCCATGAAGGGCCGCATCATCGGCCGCGAGGGCCGCAACATCCGCGCCTTCGAGGCCCTTACGGGCGTGGACCTCATCATCGACGACACCCCGGAAGCCGTGCTGCTCTCGAGCTTCAACCCCATGCGCCGCGAGGTGGCGCAGCTGGCGCTGACCGAGCTGGTGACCGACGGCCGCATTCACCCCGCGCGCATTGAGGAAGTGGTGCATAAGGCGCAGCAGGAGATGCAGAACTACATCCGCGACCGCGGCGACGAGGCTGCGCTGGAAGCTAACGTGGTGGGCCTCAAGCCGGGCCTCATCCAGCTGCTGGGGCGCATGCAGTTCCGCACCAGTTACGGGCAGAACATCCTCAAGCACTCGGTGCAGGTGGCGCACCTCAGCGGCATCATCGCCGCCGAGCTGGGCCTTGACGAAGCCATGGCGCGCCGCGCGGGGCTGCTGCACGACATCGGTAAGTCGATCGACCGCGAGATAGAGGGCACGCACACCGAGATCGGCGCTAACCTGGGCCGCCGTTTCGGCGAACCGAAGGAGGTGGTGGACGCCATAGCGCACCACCACGACCTGGATCTCTCCGAGACCCTCTTCCCTATCATCGTGAACGCCGCGGACGCCATCAGCGCCGCCCGACCGGGCGCGCGCCGCGAGACGCTGGAGAGTTACATCAAGCGCCTGGAGGGGCTCGAGACCATAGCCACCAGCTTCCCGGGCGTAGACAGCGCCTTCGCTATCCAGGCGGGTCGCGAGGTGCGCATCATCGTGCAGCCTGAGAAGGTGAACGACGCCTCCGCTGTGCTGCTGGCGCGCGACATAGCCAACCGCATAGAGCAAGACATGGAGTACCCGGGCCAGGTGCAGGTGACGGTGGTGCGCGAGTCGCGCGCCGTGGAGTACGCGCGCTGAGCTTGCGCTAGCACCTATACCTACCGGTGCGTGTGGGCGCCGGGCGGAGTCCGCTGTACGGGACACCCGCCCGGCGCCGTTCGTTTCGGGGCACCTCCGGTATACTCACGCGGGGCGCCCCGGTACGGCTGAACCGGTTAGCCTCACCAGGTTCCTGCGGCCCCGCCGCAGCCGAAAATATTGCGCAGCCGTGCGAGGTGCAGCAGAATGTCCAGCTCTAACGAAGCCACTCCGCCGATAGTGGATCACTATCGACTACCCGGCGGTTGTGCCCACTCATGAACATCGGCGACAAGATCAAGATCTTCTGCGGCAGCGCCAACCCGGAACTGGCCCAGACCGTGGCCGAGCAACTGGGAATGAAGTTGGCGAACGGTTCGGTCTCTAAGTTCCCTGACGGCGAGACCCGCATCCGGATAGACGAGAGCGTGCGTGGGGCGGACTGCTACATCATTCAGAGCACCTGCGCGCCCGTGAACGACACGCTCATGGAGCTGCTGGTGCTCATCGACGCGCTGAGGCGCGCCTCGGCGTGGCGCATCAACGCAGTTATCCCCTACTTCGGGTACTCGCGGCAGGACAAGAAGATGCAGGCGCGCGAGCCCATCACCGCCAAGTTGGTGGCCAACCTGCTGGAAACTGCCGGCGCCGACCGCGTGATAACCATCGACCTTCACGCCGGCCAGATCCAGGGCTTCTTCGACGTGCCCGTGGATCACCTCACCGCGCTCGACATCCTGGGTGATTACCTGAAGACCACTGACCTCACGGATTCCGTGGTGGTGTCGCCGGACGTGGGCCGCGCTATCGAGGCGCGCCGCCTGGCTAACTACCTGAACCTGCCGCTGGTGATGCTGTACAAGCGCCGCACGAGCCCTACCGACACTGAGGTCACGCACGTGATCGGTGAGGTGGACGGCAAGCGCCCCATAATGCTGGACGACATGATCAGCACCGCCGGCACCATGCGCCGCGGTATAGACGCCCTGATCAAGCTGGGCGCGGTGCCAGAAGTCCGGGTGGGCGCCACGCACGCCGTGTTCACCCCGCCGGCGCTGGAGCGGCTCACGCACGACGCCATCAGCTCCATCCTCGTTACCGACACGATCCCGCTGAAGGAGAACAACGGCAAGATCGAGGTGCTGAGCGTGGCGCCGCTGCTGGCTAAGGCCATTCGCAACGTGCACGACAGCGCTTCCGTCAGTTCGCTGTTCAGCACCGGGTCGTAACGGTTCGGCCCGTGAGGTTCGGCACGTGAGGTTCTACCCGGTAGCCGCGGCTTTTCTCGTGCCTAGTACCACTGTCACGCGGCATTCGTGATCGACCTGTAAGAATCTCGTAAGAGGGAGTCCGTATCCTTAGGTCGTGGATACGAGGTAACTCTCCCATTACCTCCCCCCATCCTCTTCCGAATGGAACCCCGCGCCTCCCACGCGGGGTTCAAACATTTAAGGCGTCTGTGTTCTGGCATCCGCTGCCACCTGAGCACAGAGGTGTCAGGAGAGCCTCAGATGCCAATGTCGCGCCTAACTTGCTCGAGTGAAACTGCGGCCTCTCCTTTTTCGAGTTCAGCAACGGCGAGGAGATAGTCAGCCCGGTCCTCGAGATAGGCGCTCAGCGCTTCTCGTACGAAGTGGCTCTTGGACATCCCCGTTTCTGAAGCAAGCTCACTCAGGCGGGCATCGGTTTCGGGGTCTAGCAATATCTCCAGCACTGGCGCACCCAACTTTCAGAGCTAAAGTTTGCGTGTTTCAGGACCACTACAATTCAAAACGGGCAGTTGGAAAGTTGAGAGCATATAGCTAAAGCGACAGGTAGAACTCTTCGGTCGCACTGCCGTTGCCTTCGATCCGCACACTGACGTTGTAATCGAGCGCCACCAGCAGCGCCATAAGGCGCTCTACTGAGAACCCCTTCAGGACTCCCCTCGTCAGTCGTGATACGTCGGGTTGACTGAGCCCGAGGGCGTCCGCTGCCTGCGCCTGAGTCCATCCGCGGCCTTCTATCTCATCGAATACCTTGCCCGCCAGACGCGATTTAAGCAGGCGTTCTTCAGGGTCAGGCAGTCCCATGTCACGGAAAACATTACTGCTACCTAGCGTGATTGTGTCGTCAACGGCTTCGTTCATCAGACACCTCCTTCGCCTGCCGCAGGCGAGAGCGAATCAAGTCTATGTCCTTCTTCCGGGTGGCAATGCCAGATATTGACTTCTTCTTGAACGCGTGTAGGACATATACGGCGTCGGGGAGCCCCACCACGTAGACCAATCGGTAGGTGTCGGTGGCGATATCGGCAACGATCTCGTACACGCCGGGCATGCCTATTAGCGGCTTCGCTCCTGGATGGTGCGCTCCGTGCTGGGCTCGGTGAAGGGCATGCGCGATGACTTCCTTGGCCGCTTCGGGCATGGCTCGTGTGTCCCTGAGTGAGGAACCAACCCAAGTAACTGGTCTGAGCGTCATGCTTCATCGTCCAATCGATTATATGGCACTTTTACCATTGGGCGTTCGCCTCGGTCACTGTGGTCGCCAGCCCACTCCCACTTCGTTGGGTTAGATCGCGGGCATGCGCTACGCCTACGGCCAGCCGTCGATAAGTGTCCACAGTCTGGCCCACCAGGCTCTTTTCCGCCAGGGAAATCTGCCTAGTGGTTCTGGGCCATTGCCGATATCTCAGCGCGCTTGGCCCGCTGTTGGTTCGCGTGTCCCGTTCTCGGGTCACAGGTCAAGTGATACTCGATACGTACGTCAGGGACCGATTGATTCGACGCACAGTCCCACTCTTCAGTCCGGCCCCTCAGTCCCCCACCACCGCCGGCAACCCCGCCACCGGAGTCACGAACACCCTCTCCCCCACGTCGAGCCGCCCGAACGCCACCGGGTTGGGCACGTCGATCATCATCTCCCCAACCCCGGGCACGTCCACCACGCACTCGAGCACGCTGCCGAGGAACATGGCGCGCTTCACGGTGCCCTCGAACTGGCCCTGACTGCGGTCTATGGTAGCGGCTTCCGGGCGCAGCATGACGCTCACCTGCTGACCGGCCGCGAAATCATGCGGCTGCACCTGAACGTCCTGGCCGCCCACGCGCACGGTATGCGCGTCCACCACTTCAGCTTCCGCGAAGTTGGCCTTACCGATGAAGTCGGCCACGAAGTGGTTGGCGGGCCGCGCATAGATGTCCTCAGGCGAGCCGATCTGCATGATGTGGCCCTTCTCCATGACCACCACCACGTCGGAGATGCTCATGGCCTCCACCTGGTCGTGCGTTACGTACACGGTGGTAATACCTAGGCGCTGCTGCAACTCGCGGATCTCGACCCGCATCTGCTCGCGCAGCTTGGCGTCCAGGTTACTCAGCGGCTCGTCGAACAGCAGCAGTTGCGGCTCCATGACAATACAGCGCGCCAGCGCCACGCGCTGCTGCTGCCCGCCCGAAAGCTGGCTGGGTGAGCGCTTCTCGTAACCGGAGAGGCCAGTGACTTCCATGACGCGCCCGACGCGCTCGCGCACCTGCGCGGCCGGCAGCCGCTGCAGCTTCAGCCCGAACGCCACGTTATCGAACACGTTGAGGTGCGGGAAGATGGCGTACGACTGGAACACCATGGACGCGTTGCGCCTGTTGGGCGGGTCGCTGGTAACGTCGCGCTCGCCAAACAGCACGTGGCCACTGGTGGGCTCTTCAAAGCCGGCGATCATGCGCAGCAGGGTGGTCTTGCCGCAGCCTGACGGGCCCAGCAGGGTTACCAGGGTGCCCTTGGGCACCTCCAGGTTGGCATCGTTCACGGCCACCACGCTGCCGGTGCCGTCGTGACTGCGGAACTCCTTGCGGAGGTTACGGAGGGTCAGGTCGTTCACTTGGTCTCCTCCCGGGAGTATGCCGAGGGCATCAGAACCTCACGCTCCCCGAATGGCGCGTCCAGCGGCTCATGACCAGGTTCAGCGCGCCCATGAACACCACCACGATGAGGATGAGCACCACGCTGAAGGCGGCCGCCACGCCCAAGCGGCCGGAGCCCACCTGGTTGAGGATCTGCACGGTCATGAGGTTCCAGTTGGCGGACACCAGGAAGATAGCTGCGCTGATGGCGGTCATGGCGCGCACGAAGGCGTACACCAGCGCCGAGAAGAAGGCGGGCGCTATGAGCGGCAGCGTGACCTTGCGGAAGGTGGTAACGCTGTCGGCACCCAGGTTCTGCGCCGCTTCCTCGATGGCCGGGTCCACCTGGCTGAGCACGGCGATGCCGTTCTGAATACCGACCGACATGTAGCGGAACACGAACGCCGCCACCAGGATGGCCAGCGTGCCCGTGAGGATGACCGGTGGGCCGTTGAAGGCCAGGATGTATCCGATGCCGACCACGGTGCCGGGCACCGCGAAGTTGAGGATGCTTGTGAACTCCATAAGCTGCCGGCCGGGGAAGCGCCGCCGCACCACCAGGAAGGCGATCATCATGCCCAGCAGGCCGCTGAGCGGCGTGACGAACGCCGCCACCACCAGCGTGTCCTTGACCGAGTTGAAGCCCACGTCGAACACGTACCTGAAGTGCTGCAGCGTAACGGTGTAATCGAAGCCCCACACGCGCGTGAAGGCGCCCACGAGGATGACC
>JBBAFX010000105.1:0-7956 GCA_041655195.1 Trueperaceae bacterium | reverse complement strand
GCCATCTCAGAGGAGATGGTGCGTTACGCCAAGTCGTTCGTGGACGACGTGGAGTTCTCGGCGCAGGACTGCATGCGCGCCGACCCCGAGTTCGTGTACGCGCTGGTGCGCACGGCCATAGCCGCGGGCGCCACCACCGTGAACATCCCCGACACCACTGGTTACGGAACGCCCGAGGATTACGGCCGCCTCATCCGCAACATCTACGAGAACGTGCCCGAAGCGCAGCAGGTGACCATAAGCACCCACTGCCATAACGACCTGGGTATGGCCACCGCCAACACCCTGGCGGCCGTGGAGAACGGCGCGACGCAGGTGGAGGTGGCCATCAACGGCATCGGCGAACGCGCGGGCAACACCGCCCTTGAGGAAGTCGCCATGGCGCTCTACACGCGCCGCGACCATTACGGGCACGACATAGGCATCAACACCCGCGAGCTCTACCGCGCCTCGCGGTTGGTGTCGCGCTACACGGGCATGATGGTGCAGCCGAACAAGGCCATCGTGGGCGAGAACGCTTTCGCGCACGAGGCGGGCATCCACCAGGACGGCGTCATCAAGCACAAGGACACGTACGAGATCATGAACGCCGAGCTGGTCGGCCGCGAGGCCGGTGTGCTGGTCATGGGCAAGCACTCGGGCCGGAACGCCTTCAGGCAGCGCCTGGAGGAGCTCGGGTACGAGACGAACAAGGAGCAGCTGGACGCGCTCTTCAAGCAGTTCAAGGAGCTGGCCGACGTCAAGCAGAGCGTCACCACGGAGGACCTGCGCGCGCTGGTAGAGAATCAGCTCGTGAAGGTGGAGGAGACGTACCGGCTGGAGCACATCCAGTTCCAGTCCGGCTCGGGCGGCATTACGCCGCAGGCGCTGGTGCGGCTGCGCACGCCCACTGAGACCCTCGAGGCGAGCGCTACTGGCTCCGGGCCCGTGGACGCCGCGTACTCCGCGCTGCGGTCCCTGACGCCGGTGCCGTTCACGCTGGAGAGCTACGACCTTAAAGCCATCGGTAGCGGCACGGACGCGCTTGGCGAGGTGACCATCAGGGTCAGCGCGGGGGACCAGATCCTGTACGGCCGCGCCATATCGACCGACGTGGTGCAGTCTTCCGTGCTGGCCTACGTGGACGTGATGAACAAGCTGGCGGCCGGCCTGGGGCGCTCCAAGGCGGAGTCGCGCAACATGACCATGGCGGTCTAAGCCAAGGTTTTAAGGCTTGCACGGGAACCGGCTCACGGGCCGCCCCGCCCCTTAGTGGTTCAGGAGTAAGCCACGATCGTGCCGTCCAGGGCAGCCACCACCACGCCGTCGCCGAGCGGTAGGGGGCTGGCCTGGACGGCGGCGTTAGCTACCTTGTCGGTGTGCAGCACGCGGCCGCTGCGGGCGTCGAGCACGATGAGGTCGCCACCTTCGGTGGCTACGTACAGGTTGCCGGCGGCTATGATGGGAGTGGCGGTGACCGGCGCCGGCAGGGGCCTGGTCCAGACGTCGTCGCCGCTCTTCAGTGCCAGAGCGTGCAGGCGCTGACCCCACGACACCACGTACACGTACTCACGCCAGATGACGGGCGTGCTCCACTGTTCGCCCTCCAGGTCGTAGCTCCACATGACCTCGCGCTTGTTGATGTCGAAGGCGTGCACCTCGCCGCCCCTTACGGGTATGAGCAGCACGCCGCTCGAGGCGGACGGTGGGGCGGCTAGCTGGCCGACCTCGACCTTGAAGCTGTGCACGCCGTCCGAGAGCCGGACCGAGTGCAGCCAGCCGTCGCGGCTGGCCGCGAAGGCGTAGCCGCCATGCACTGTCGGGGCGGTGGCGGCGCTGGTCGAGATGGGGGTGCGCCAGACCTCGCTGCCGTCGTTGGCGTGGAGCCGCACCAGGGCGGCACCTTCGGAGACCACCAGGTCCTCGCCCACTGGAGCGACCCCGATCACGTCGGCTTCCAGGCGCTGCCAAGCCACCTCGCCTTGGGGCCACAGCAGTGCCCTTAGGCTGCCGTCGCGGCTGGTGAGGAAGAGCCTGTCACCCACCGCTACGGGCGGCTGGCTCGATTCGTCGTGCAGATCGAAGACGGCCTGCACCCCTCCGTCGGCGGGGCGCATGACCGCCAGCGCGTCGGAGCGCAGCCCGCAGAGTAAGAAACCGTTGGAGCCCGCTAGGCCCGAGGGGAACTGCGGTCCCTCGTCCAGCGTCACGGCCCAGCGGCGCGTGAGGGCAGCGGCGTTGGGCGGCCCGGAGGGGTAACTGCCGGTGCGGCTGGGGCCCGCTAGTGGCACCTGAGTGGCGTGCTCGAGCGCGGCTTGGCGTATGGCGCGCAGCGAGTCGGCTACCGCCCAGCCGGAGGTCGGTCTGTGCGCCGGGTCCTTCTGCAAGAGGCCTAGGATGAGCCGCTCCAGCGCTGCGGGTATCTGCGGGTTGAGCTGCCGGGGCGGGGTCACCTGGCCGTACACGTGCTGGTAGAGGACCGCCTGGTCGTTGTCGGCGTCGAAGGCGGCCACGCCCGTGGCGGTGCGGTAGAGCACGGCGCCGAAGGCGTACAGGTCGGTGGCCGCGCCGGTGGGTTCGCCGGTGGCCTGCTCGGGCGCCATGTACTGCGGGGTGCCGAGGGTGAAGCCCGTGCGCGTGAGGGCCTTGGAGGTCTCGGTCAGCTGCACCAGGCCGAAGTCCATGACCTTGGGCGTGCCCTGGGGGGTGACGAGGATGTTGCGGGGGGTGAGGTCGCGGTGCACCATGCCGAGCCTGTGCACGTAACCCAGCGCTTCGGCTACGGTGATGGCCGCGCCGAGCAGGCGGTCGACGCTGTCGGGGTCAGGTTCGTAGGGACCCAGGTCGGTGATGGGGCCACCTTCGATGAGTTCCATGGCGAAGTAGACGCTTTCGCCTAACCCTAGGTCGTAGATGGCCACGATGCCGCGGTGGTTGAGGCGCGCCAGTGCGCGGATCTCGCGCCTGAAGCGTTCGCTGTCGGCTTCTGTTAGGTGGGGCCTGAGGACCTTGAGCGCTACCGTGCGCTCCAGGTGGGTGTCGCGCGCCCGGAAGACGTGAGCCATGCCGCCGACGCCCAGTGGGCCCAGCACCTCGTAGCGGCCGTCGACCAACTCCCCGATCTCGAACATCGGAGCGGTCGGCTAGTCGTCGTACAGGGTCTTGAGGATGGCGGGGTCTATCTCGCCTTCTTCGACGGCGCGGTTAAGCATCTCGATACCGAGGCGCACGACCTCCGACTTGGAGACGAGCCTCTCGGTGTTGGAGAGCTGGTAGGCCGTCTTGGTAAGTAGCGAGTCTTGCTCCTCGGTGATCACTACCTGGAGGCGCTTGCTCTTCTCGCGCTTGGGCACCGGAGCTCCTTTCGTTGGTCGCCGTGGCGTAACTCTTGGCCGGAGGACCGGCCTGGTTAGCGTGATAGACGCATGTTACCACTCATGTGCATGCGCTTGACACTTGTCATCAACAACCATACACTAGCACAGAGGATGATGTGTAACTTACTCATCTTGCTGTGAAGCAGAGATGCAACATCTTCCTCACCGCGCAGCCCGCTTCTGCCGGTATTCTCGATAACACTCACCGGCGGACCTTACCCGCCGGCGAACCGTAACCGCTTAGTACTCACCGGCCGTTGCCGGTTCTTGGCAAGAGGGAGCCTAGATGAACGACAACCACGACGTCCTGCTCATCAACGGAGGCACACCTCTGCAAGGCGAGTTGCCCGTCAACCGCGCCAAGAACTCCGCCCTTTACCTCATGCTGGCGGCGCTCCTTACGGACGAACCCGTGGTCCTCAAGGACGTGCCCCGGCTCTCCGACGTGCTCGTTAGCGAAGAGATCCTGCGGCACGTGGGCGTAGCCACCAGCTGGCAGGGCAACGACCTCCACCTGCACGCCGCCAACCTGCGCGGTCACCACGCTCCTTACTCGCTCGTCAGCAAGATGCGCGCCAGTTTCGTCATCATGGGCGCCCTCTTGGCCCGCACGGGCGAGGCCCGCGTCTCCATGCCTGGCGGTTGCGCCTTCGGGCCCCGCCCCGTCGATCGGCACCTGGCCGCCTTCGAGGCCATCGGCGCGAGTATCGACGAGGAGGAGGGCGACTTCTACGCGCACCGCTCCGGCCCCCTCAGCGGCACCGTGCGCTTCGAGGCTCCCACCGTGGGCGGCACCCAGAACGTGCTCCTCGCCACTGCACTGGGCGGGGGAGAGGTCGTCATAGAGAACGCGGCGCTCGAACCCGAAGTGCCGGACCTGGCTAACATGCTGAACGCCATGGGCGCCGACGTGCAGGGCGCTGGCACCTCCACCATCGTGGTGCGCGGCGCGCGCAAACTGCGCGGCGTTACCTACCGGCCCATCGCCGACCGTATCGAGGCCGGCACCTACCTGCTCGCTGCGGCGGCCACCCGCGGTTCGCTCACGCTCACCGACCTGGAACCCGCTAACCTCCGCTCCGTACTGGACGCACTGGCAGCCACGGGCGTGAAAGTCGAGGAGGGCACTGACTGGCTCCGCATCGACGCCACCGGCCCGCTCCGCCCCACGGACGTGGAGGCCGAGGTCTTCCCGGGCGTCCCCACGGACTTACAGGCGCCGTTCACGGCTTACCTGGCCACCATCCCCGGCATGAGCCGCGTGCGCGATCACGTTTACACCGACCGCTTCACGCACGTCGACGAGCTGGTGCGTACAGGCGCCCGCATGGCGCTCGACGAGAACGAACTCGAGATCCGGGGCGGCAAACTGAAGGGCGCCGCCATGCACGCGGCCGACATCCGCGCCGGCGGTGCGCTCATCGTGGGCGCCTTGGCGGCCGAGGGCCAGTCCGAGATAGGCGGCATGGTTTACGTGGACCGGGGCTACGCCAACCTGGCGGAACGCCTTTGCAAGCTCGGCGCTGCCGTTGAGCGCATGGGAACGCCCGCGTTGGCACCTACCTTCAGCGTTGGGGACTGACCCACAACCGACCCACACGGCCGCGCCACGCTGCTGACTCACTGCTGGAGCGCTGCGGCCGGGCAAGCAGCTACCCGTTTTGAGAACCTAATACCTTGTGCACAGGGCCTGAACCGTACGGTTCAGGCCTCTTCGTCGTCCCTAGCGTGATCGGCTTCGTCACCGCGGGCAGCGTTCCCTTGGCCACCGCTGGCGCCCTCATCACGAGTACCGGTACTGGCCCCAAGCTCTTCTGCTACGTTGCGTAACGAGGTGGAGCTGTTCTTCAGCCGGGAACCGGGGTGCCAGAAGCTCTCGCCGCCCGCCACGTCATCGCCGAAGACGCCGCCACCGCCTTCATCGTCAAAGTTCAGGTACGTCTCGTCCACCGCGGTGCTGAAGGCAGACCGGTCTGTACTGGCACGCCATGCGTCCGTATAGCCCGTGCCGTCCGCTCTCTGCGTACCATCTGCACTGCCAGCGCCGTCTGCACCTTCGGCGCGCACGTCCGGCTCATCCGGCACGACTAGCGCCGGCACCTCCTCGTCGTCGGGTCCGCCGTCAACGGGTATGAACGCGTTGGCGGGGGCCCTGATGATGCCGGCGTCCTCCTCAGGGTAGGCCTCTGCTCCGTTCGCGGCACCGTCGAGGTTGTGCTGGTCGTTGGCATCAACCGCCGTCTGATCAGCGCCTATCTCCGCCTCGAAATCGTCGGCGTCGAACGCGAGCAGCGTGCCAGCCACGTCAACTCCAACGTCACCGTCACCGTCACCGACACCATCCCCGTCCCCGTTTCCATCAATGTCCGCGTCCGCGTCAGGGTCCGTGTCAGGCTCCTTGCCAAGCTCTACGCCCACGGCGGTGCCAGGGTCCGTCCCGGTCACTAGTTCCACCTGGTCCCACTCGTCCGCTGCGGTTTCCGCAGGACCGGGCGCAGGTTCGATTATCGGGTCGATTTCCCGGTCGACTTCCGGGTCGACTTCTGGTTCAGTCTCGTCGACCGCGGTGCTCACGTGATCGTCCCCGACCTCGTAATCACCAGAAGCAGCGGCTCCGTCTTCAGCGCCCGTAGGGTCGGCGCCCGCCGTTGCCCCCTCGCCCGCGGCTTCCTTGGCCGCCGGTGCGCCCACCCGGCCGCGCAGCACGAGGCCGAACAGCGCCAGGGCCAGGCCGGCCACCATGAGCCACAACCAGGGCGAGAGAGGCAGCGTCATGCCGCGGGCGTGCTCAGGCGCGGGCAGGATTCCGCTACGCAGTGCGGCCGCCTGGGCCTCCGCATCTGGCGCCAGCAGGTCTATGACGGGCACCACCTGCTGGCCACCTGAGAACGCCCACGGCGACGAGGTCTGGCTGACTCCCCGCCACCCGTCGGGGGAGAACGGGTCGTGAACGCCGGTAACGGCGTATACATCGACCGGCGCTTCCGGCTCGAACGTCCACGGCAGGGTCATGGAGAGAGCGTTGCCGGCGCGTGACACCGCCAACGGCACGTACGCCAGGGTCTGCGGCTCACCAGTTTCGGAGTCCAGCGGCGTTTCGAGGCCGAGCGGGTCCCCACCGGATGCGTCCTGGTCAGACTGCAACGGCTCCGTAGGGTCCACGTCCGCAGGCGCCGACCCGGCCGCACCCGGCTGCTCAGGTAGTGCCGCCCCGACGTAGGTTATTCCCCACGCCCCTTCGGCGGAGATGCGGACCGCGTGATGCCAGCCAGCCCCGGCCGGCATGAGCATGTTGGGTCCGCTCAGGGTCTGATCGGCTCCGCCTACGCCGGTGTCTAGGTACACGTCCACCACGGCTAGTAGTGCGCTGATATCGAACTCGGCAGCGTCCTCTACAGCACCGTCAGCTGGGTCCGCGACTTCAGCTTCACTGCCGGCGACCTCCTCCGCCTCAGCGCCGTCTTCGTCCGCGCCTTCCGGTAGCCCCTCCGGCACCAGGGAGCCGAGGGCGCCGAGCGTGACGGTCAAGACGCCTTCGCCCGTGTCGCTCACCTCTAGCTGCACGGTCTGGAGGTCGAACATGGCTACGTTGGCGTAGATGGGGGAGGTGGGCGGGTCAAGCGTGCCGTCGCCTATGGCGTCTCCGGTGGGGTCGGTGAGGGTGATGGCGAGGAGTGCTAACAGGGAAGCGAGGTTCACGACAGCGCAGCCTCCGGCGCGTGATTAGTTACTGGGAGTTCGTCGCCCTCAGTCTGAGCTAGCTGCACCAGCACGCGCGCCAGCTCAGCGGAGTCGTGCTGCGCGTACTCGCCGCGGCCCAGAATGGGCACATGCTGCAGGCGGATGCCGGTGCTCTGGAAGCGGTGGGCGGCGGTCTCGACCACCTGAGCCCCTTCCGACACGTAGTTCTTCAGGCGTTCCGGGTCGATAGGCGCGCTGTTAACGAGGACCACGTCGGGTGCTCGTACGCCGTGGCGCTGCAGGGCCTCCACGTGCTGGAACGCGTCGTAGCCGTCGGTCTCACCTACTTCGGTCATTATGTTCGCAACGTACACCAGCTTAGCGCCGGAACGGTTGAGAGCGTCGCGGATGGAGGGCACCAGCACGGGCGGAATGGTGCTCGAGTAGAGACTGCCGGGCCCGAGCACCACCACGTCGGCTTCCGCCAGCGCCGCCGCCACCTCGGGCAGCCCTGCCGGGGCGCTGGGCTCTATGCGCAGCGCCTCCACGGCACCGGGCGCCTCCCGTAACTCCTCTTCCCCCATGACCTCCACGCCGCCCTCCTTGGTGACCACCAGGTTCACGGGCTGCGCGGTGGCTGGGTACACGTGACCCGACAAGCTCAGAAGCCGGTTGATGACCCTCAGCGCCTGCCCGAAGTCGCCTTCCATCTCCGTCAGCGTGGCTATGAGCAGGTTGCCGAAAGTGTGCCCGCTCAGTTCCTTCCCGCGCGTGAAGCGGTACTGCAGCAGCCGCGTCAGCTCGGACTCGTTATCGGACAGGGCCGCCAGGCAATCCGTCAGGTCGCCGGGTGCCGGCATGTCGTACTCGGCGCGCAGACGGCCGGAGGAGCCGCCGTTATCGCTCACGGCCACGACCG
>JBBAFX010000104.1:0-8089 GCA_041655195.1 Trueperaceae bacterium | reverse complement strand
CCGGCGCCGTGCCAAGCGACCGGCTGCTGCGGGAAGTGGACGCTCGCGCCATGCGGGCCGCTGCCGAAGGCGCCAGCGCCGCACCCTGGCGTGTAAGCGTGCCCGGCGGCGGCGAGGTGGTGCTGGCGTACGGCGAACTGAACGTGCGCGCCATCCGACAGGCAACCGTGGCAGTTGGCGGGGTTAGCCGCGCGGCAGCCGAAGCGGCCGAGGCGGCCCAGGCGGCCGAGGTGGCCGAGCTGGCCGTTACCGCGCCCGAGCAGCTGCCGGCGGCTGTGCACCCGGCCGTGCTCGAGCGCCACACCGACCTGGTGCTGCGCTCCCGGCGGAGCGGCGACCGCATCCGCCTGCCGGGCGGCCGCAAGCTGCTTTCGGACCTGCTCATCGACCTGAAGGTGCCCCGGTCGGAGCGCGACTCGCTGCGGGTGCTGGCCACCGGCCAGGAAGTGCTGTGGATCGAGGGCATCGCTGTGGCCGAAGGCGTGGGCGCTACGGGCAGCCCAGCGCTACTCGGCAGCGACCGGCGCTACATGCGCGTGGCGCTCGAGCAGGCCGCGCTGGCCCAGCGCGCGGGTGAGGTACCCATCGGGGCGGTGGTGGTGTCGGAAGCTGGCTACGTGCTGGCCACGGCCCACAACCTGACGGAAACGAACAGCGACCCCACCGCACATGCGGAACTGCTCGCCTTGCAGCGGGCGGGCCGAGCTGCCGGCGACTGGCGCCTGGCGGGCGCCACCCTGTACGTGACGCTTGAGCCGTGCCCCATGTGCCTAGGCGCCGTGCTGCAGACGCACCTGGCGCGGGTGGTGTACGGCGCCACCAACCCGCGCGACGGCGCGCTGGGGGGCGTGACTGACATCACTGGCGAGGGCTGGAAGCGCGTGCCGGTCATCAAGGGTGGGGTCGAGGCCCGCGCCTCTGAACGCCTGCTGCGCTCCGCCTTCGAGGGGCGGCGCGGTGCTGGCGCGGCGCCAGCGGCCAGTCACACGGAGCCGCTGTAAGCCCGTAACTCACGCACTTCCCCGCGTACGAGGCTTACAGGTTCTCGCGGTACACTGTGCCGGTGGAGATCCGTAACTTCTCGATCATCGCTCACGTGGACCACGGCAAGTCCACGTTGGCGGATCGTATCCTCGAACTGACCCAGAGCGTCTCCGAGCGCGAGAAGCGCGACCAGATGCTCGACTCGCTGGAGCTAGAGCGCGAGCGCGGCATAACCATCAAGGCCACGCCCATGCGCCTCTACTTCAAGGCCGACGACGGTAAGACCTACCTCTTCAACCTCATAGACACGCCCGGGCACGTGGACTTCAACTACGAGGTCTCGCGCGCCCTGCGCGCCTGCGAGGGCGTGCTCCTCGTCATCGACGCCGCGCAAGGCGTCGAGGCGCAGACGATACAGAACGCCTACCTGGCCGCCGATAATGGCCTCGAGATCCTGCCCGTCATCAACAAGATAGACCTGCCCGCCGCCGATGTGCCGCGCGCCATTCAGGAGCTGGAGGACGTCATAGGTGTGCCCGGCGATTACGCCGTGCCGGTCAGCGCCAAGACGGGCGAGAACATCCGCGCCGTGCTCGAGGGCGTGGTGGAGCACCTACCCGCCCCCAAGGGCGACAAGGACGCTCCCCTGCGGGCGCTCATCTTCGACGCCGTTTACGACGCCTACCAGGGCGTGATTGCCTTCATCCGCGTTTTCGACGGCAGCATCAAGGCCAAGGACGTGGTGCAGGTCATGAGCACCGGCAAGCGATTCGAGGTCGAGAAGGTGGGCTTCTTCCGGCCCGAACCCACCGTTTCCGACAGCCTGGGTGTGGGCGAGGTCGGCTGGTTCACGGCCTCCATCAAAGAGATCGCCGACACGCAGATAGGCGACACGGTGACGGGCGCCGAGCGGGCCACCGACAAGCCCGTGCCGGGCTTCAAGCCCGCCATGCCAGTGGTCTTCTCCGGTCTGTACCCCACCGACACGGAGGACTACCCCAAGCTGCGCGAAGCCCTCGAGAAGCTGCGGCTCAACGACGCGGCCTTCTCGTTCGAGCCCGAGACCTCCGAGGCTCTCGGTTTCGGTTTCCGCTGCGGGTTCCTGGGCCTGTTGCACGCCGACATCGTGCAGGCGCGCCTGGAGCGCGAGTTCGGCCTCTCGCTCATAGCTACCGCGCCCGCCGTGGTGTACCACGTGACCACCACCAGCGGCGAAGAGCTGGTGGTTCAGAACCCGAGCGAGCTACCCGCGCCCGACCGCATCGAAGAGACCGCCGAGCCGTGGGTGGACCTCAGCGTCTACCTGCCCGAGGATTACATGGGTTCCGCCATGGGGCTCCTGCAGGAGAAGCGCGGCGTCATGAAGGACATCGTGTACCACGGGCACCGCGTGGAACTGAAGTACGATGTGCCGTTCGGCGAGATCCTGTACGACTTCCACGACCGGCTCAAGTCGCTGTCGCGCGGGTACGCCTCCATGGATTACCAGTTCTCGGGTTACCGGCCCGGCGACCTCGTGAAGATCGACGTGCTGGTGAACGAGGAGAGGGTCGACGCGCTGGCCATCATCGCGCACCGCGATAAGGCGTACGACGTGGGCCGGCGCATGGTGGACCGCATGGCCGAAGTCATACCTCGGCAGATGTTCTCCATCCCCGTGCAGGCCGCTATCGGCGGCAAGATCCTGGCGCGCGCCACAGTGAAAGCTTTCCGCAAGGACGTTCTGGCTAAGTGCTACGGTGGCGACATAACCCGTAAGAAGAAACTCCTCGAGAAGCAGAAGAAGGGCAAGGCCCGCATGAAGCAGATCGGCACGGTGGAGGTACCGCAGGAAGCGTTCCTGGCCGTGCTGTCGAGCGAGGAGTAAGGACGGTTGCAGCGCGCGGCTGGAGCCACGGGGCGGCCTGGCGGCACCACGCCAGGTGAGCGCGCCTCTGCCGGCCAGCGCGGGCGCCGGCTCAGGCTCGGTCCACTCAGCCTTCGGGCGCAGGTAGCGCTGGTCATCGCCTTCCTCTCCGCCGTGCCCAACATGTTCATGGTGGTGGCGGTGCTGCTGCCCGCCTACCGCCGCGCTGGCGAGCTTGAGGGCATGTGGCTCACCGTGTCGCTGTGGCTGGCGGGCGTGGTGGTGCTGTCTGGCCTGGTGGGCTACTTCCTGTCGGGCATACTGCTGGCGCCCCTCCTGAAGGCCTCCAAGGACGTGCTGGGCCTGCCGCACACCAGCGAGCAGCTGGCCATGGCGCGCCTGCCGCTAACGGACGAGGACCCGGTGGAGGTCCGCACGCTGCGGCGCTCCTTCAACCAACTCCTAGCGCAGGTCGAAACTGAGCAGGCGCGCCGCAGCGCCTTCATGGCGGCGCTCATGCATGACCTGAAGACGCCCCTGGTGGCGGCTAACAACCTTCTCCAGATCGTGAAGAACGACGACAGCCTGAGCCGCGAGCGGCGCGTGGAGGTGGTGGGCCACCTGAGCAACGAGCTCACCGGGCTCATCGACCTAGTTCAGAAGCTGGTGGACGCCCACCGGCTCGAGCGCAGCGACGTGCCCCTCAACCGCGATCACGTGTCATTAGGCGACCTAGTTAACCGCGTGGTGCAGCGCCTGGAGCCCCTCAAGCTGGAGCGCGGCCTGACGGTCGTGGTGCAGGGCGGTGGCGACGCCTGGGCCGACGCCCGGGAATTGGAGCGCGCCCTTTACAACCTGATAAGCAACGCCGTGAGGTACGCCCGCAGCCGCATAGAGATAGAGATCTACGCCGGCATGGTGCGCGTGCACGACGACGGTCCGGGCCTGCCGGAGCCGCTAGAGAAGCTGGCGCAGCCGTTCATTGGCCACGACGTGAGCATAGGTGGCAAGACCTACACGGGCGGCACCGGTGGCCTGGGCCTGTTCATAGCCCGGCGCGTGCTGGAGGCGCATGGCGGCAGGCTCGTGTCCGAAGCCACGGGACCGCGCGGTACCGTGTTACTGGCGTTCGTGGGAGGTAACAGGTGAGTAGCGAGAGCCTGCGGGCGGAAGCGCCCGGACCCAGCGTCCTGATTGTCGACGATCACCCGCTCTTCAGGATGGGGCTGTCCATGGCGTTGAAGGCGGAGGGTTTCCAGGTGGTAGGGGAGGCGGAGAACGGCCGCCAAGCGGTGGAGCGCTGCCGCCACGCCGATGTGGACGTGGTGCTGCTGGACGTGCGCATGCCTGAGCTCGACGGCATAAGCGCCTGCAAGGCCATCACCGCTGCGCCTAACGCCCCTGTAGCGGTCATGCTGACTACTTTCGAGGAGCCCGCGGTCATCCAGGCCGCCCGTGACGCTGGCGCCAGCGCCTACCTGTCCAAGGAGACAGAACCGCGGGAGCTGGCGCGCATGCTGCGCAACATCCTGGCGGACCCCAAGCGCGACTGGCTGCCGAGCGTGGCGCTGCCGTCCCTCACCAGGCGCGAGGAAGAGGTCCTGGGATTGTTGGCGCAGGGCCTGAGCAACAAGGCCATAGCCAGCCGCCTGGGTCTAAGCCCTGACACCGTGAAGGACCACTTGGAGAACGTGTACCGCAAGCTGGAGGTACGCGACCGTGTGAGCGCGCTCAGACGCGCGACCGAGCTCGGCCTGGCGTGAACCTGGCGTAGCCCTGGTGTGAACCCCGCGGGAACCTGGCGTAATCCTGGTGTACAGCCGGCGTAGGTCTGACGCTCGCTGGTCGGTGGGGGCAGTCAGCTGTCTTGCAGCTCTTGCCGTGAGTCGCTAGGCACCAGCCAATCCACTGGCCGCCCCCTCACCTTGAGCCGCCTAAGCTCGCCCCATGAAACGCTCCGGCCTAACCCTCGTGGAGTTGCTGGTGCTCCTGGCTGTGGTGGGCGTGCTGCTGTCGGTGGCCTGGGCGGCGGCGCGGCCAGACAACGCGCAGCGGGCGGCGCAGGCGGTCAGGGCGGCCATTCTCTGGGGACGGGCTAACGCCATCTGGCGGGGCGTCAGCGTGGCCATCACCGACTTAGGCGAAGGCGCGGGACTGGTGCTCCGCGTGGCCGACGAGGCGGGCTCGCCCTGCTCTGGCGGCAGGGAGCTCGCGCGGGTACGTATGAGCGAGCACGCCGGCGTGAACCTGCTGGCGGGCCTGCCGCGCGGACTGGTGTGGTTACCGGACGGCAGCGGCCGCAGCTGCGACGGCGGGGGCGTCATCTCAGCCACCCTCAGGCTGCAGGGCGCCAGGCGGGCCGTCAACGTGGTCGTGTCCAGCCTGGGGCGCGTGCGGTTGGAGACGGCGCCGTGAGGTCGTTAGGTGGAGCGGCCGCTCGTTCCTGCAGGGCCCGTCGCCGCGGACTCACCATCGTGGAGGTGCTCATCGCGCTCACCGTCCTGGCGGTGGCGGGCGCTGCCCTGGCGTCGGTCCAGCTCGGGGCTCTGCATTCCGGGCGCACGGCCCAGGAGCGGCATACGGCCGCCGACGCTCTAGCGGTGGAGCTTCTCTACCAGCGGGTCGGGCCTGCAGCGCAGGCCGGTAACTGCCTCGTGGCCGCCCTCCCGGCAGACTGGCAGTGCAACGTCAGTGTCAGCTGCCCCGTTGCGGCGCTGGCATGCGCGCTGCAGGTCGTAGCTGTAACGGTCACGCCGCCTGAAGGGCAGCCACTGACTGGCGTCACGGCGCGCCACGAGATGCTGGTGGGCGGCCCATGAAGCGCCACCAGTACGGTTTCACGCTCACCGAGGTCCTCGTAGCGGTGGCAATCGCCAGCCTGCTGCTAGTGGCGCTGGTGGGCTTCGTGCGCTCCGCACGCGGCACCGCCCTAGCGTCTGAAGCGGCCTCTGAGATCACCACCACGCTCAGGCTGGCGGTCGAGCTGCTGCGCGAAGAGCTGCTGCTGGCGGGCTCCGCCCCGTGGCCGCTGCCCGAAGATGCCGGCGCGGTGGAAGGGCTGGAAGGCGCAGAAACCTCCGCGCAGTTCCTGGCGCAGGGCCTTCAGGTGCGCGCAGTGCCGGGCGGTCACGCTCTGCGGCTCGTGTACTTGGACGACCGCGTGGCTGGTCGCCCGGTGGCCCGGTACTTGACTTTCGAGGCAGCTGCTGATGGCCAGGGCCAACCCCAGCTGTACCGGCGTAGTGGCGGCTCTCCGCGGCAGCCGTGGGTGGGCGGGGTGGAGGAGATGGTGGTGGTGGGCGCCGTTACGGCCCCCGGAGAACTGGTGGGGGTGGGTAGCCTGCCCGGTAACCGCGTCAGGGCGCTGTGGCTCGAGCTGAGCGCGGCCGGGGTGACCACGCGAGCGTTGTTCGAGCTGCCACACGCGCCGTGGGTGGTGGCGCCGTGAAGGCGCAACTGGCCCAGGCGCGGGTCCAGGCGCAGGCGCAGCAGCTGCGGCGTGGTTTCGTGCTGGTAGCCGTGCTGGGCGGCATCCTCATCGTTGGCGCCGTGGCGTTCGCCATGCTCTTCACGGCCTCGCTCGAGAGCATGGCCGTGCGTGCGCGGCAGGACAGCGTGATCGCCCGTGCAGCCCTGGACGGTGCGCTCACACTGACGGTGGCGGAACTAGCGGCGGGCCTCGCCGATCTTCCTGGCGAGGGTGAAGCAGCAGGTGACCAAGCACTAGAGTCCAGTGACCACGGCCCCTGGCCCGAACACGGCCTGCCGGTCCTGGTGGCGGTGGAACGCGTACCGACCGATGACGGCAGCGTGGTCGTGCGCCTAACCGCCACCCACCAGCCAGCTGCTGGCGCTCAGCGCGCTACGGAAAGCGTGATCGTTAGGCTGCAGCCAGACCTACAGTTGTTGCGGCGCTAGGACGTTGGGACGCACAGGTGCTAAGACGCTAAGACTCTAGGGCACTAAGGCGCAAGGGCACTAAGGCGCAAGGGCACTAAGGCGCTTGGACACTACGGCGGGCTACGAGTCGGCGAGAGGTGCCAGCAGCGGCTCAAGTGCGCTCATCACCGTGGCCACGGCAGCGGCGGTGGAGGCGTCCGCCGCGGGCGGCGGCCAGTGCGGCGCGGCCCGCCACGCGGCCGCGTAAGCCGCTGGCGCCTCGAACTCGGTGACCTCCAACCCCACCAAACACTCCCCCTTCAGAGCGGCCAAGCAAGCGCGCAGCTCATCCGGTGTGAGCCCGCCCGGCACCTCGTAATCCAGCGGCACGTGCCCAGGCTCCAGCACGTCCAAATCCACATGCACCCACAACGGCCGGCCAGCCACGAAGCTCCTCAAACGGTCGGGTTCAGCCTCCCTAGGCGTCAGCACCGTCACGCCGTGCTTCGTTAACAGCTCTGCCTCAGCGGCGTCCAGGTCGCGAGCGCCCACCAGCACCACGTTAGCGGGGTCCACGCCCGCGCCGTGCCCGCTGTCCCACAGCCCGCAAGCGGCAGCCAGCACCATGCCACCCAAGTAGCCCGAGGCGGAGGTCGCCGGCGTGTGGAAGTCACCATGCGCGTCGAACCAGACCACCGCCAGGTCTGGGTGCGCTGCGGCGGCCACGGGCAGGCTCGCCAACCCCACCGGGCACTTGTTACCCGCTATCAACGGCACTGCGCCCAGCTCCAGCGCGGCGCTGACCTCAATGCTCAACGCGCGCAAGTTTGGCGCTGCTTCGGCCAACGCCGCCCCGAACCCGTCTTCCTTCGGCGCAGCGGGCGTGCCAACGGCTCGTGGCACGGTGCTAAGACGCTCCGCCAACCCTGCGCCGACCAGGGCCGCGCCCGCAGCGGCGCCTGGCGTCCGGTCGGCCAAGCGGCCCAGCGAGACGATCACACTAGGGTTCATGCGCGAGTCCATACCCTCAAGCCTAGCAGCAGCAGAAGCAGGTAACCTGAAGGCTCACTAGGGCCGCCATCACGCCGGCTCGCACGGAAATGGAGCCGACTACAAGAATGAGTGACGTCACCAACCGAACGCGTATGGCAGCGCGCCCGCTGGCACCCACTGGGTACCTCTACATGATCGTCGCCTTCCTGGAGGCCGTCACCTGGGCGGGCCTGCTGGTGGGCATGTACCAGAAGTACATACTGGGGTTAAGCGACAACCTGGTGCCGCTCTTCGGTGGACTGCACGGGCTCGTGTTCATGCTGTACGTGGCCATAACGTGGCTGGTGAGCCGCGCCCTGAAGTGGGACCTGCGCACCACCGCCCTCG
>JBBAFX010000103.1:0-8115 GCA_041655195.1 Trueperaceae bacterium | reverse complement strand
TCTCCCGCACGACCTGCTGACCGAGGGCGCGGTCGAGCTCCTGGTCAGACGCGCGGTGGCGGCCGGCGTGAACCCCGCTTACGCCGTGCGCTGCGCTTCGCTCAACGTGGCGCTTCATTACCGACTGCCCCGGCGTGGCGCCGTGGCGGCCGGCTATATTGCTGATATCTGTATAGTTCCTGACCTGGCAGAGTTCGCCCCGTCGCAGGTCTACAAGGAGGGCCGCCTGGTAGCCGAGGACGGCGCCGTTCTCCCTGGCCTTATCCCCACCGCGGACCCGGCCGCCGCTGCGCCGGTCCTAGACACGGTCCGGCTGGGTAACCTCACCCGTGACTCCTTCAGGCTGGCCGCGCCGGGCGGCGCGGTGCGCTGCATCGTTGCGCTGCCGAACAGCATCGTCACCGCGCAGACCACGGTCGAGCCCAAGCTGGCCGGCGGAGCAGTGGTGGCCGACCCGGCGCGCGACCTACTGAAGCTGGCCTGCACGGAAAGGCACGGCCGTAACGGCAACGTGGGCCTGGGCCTAGTGCGGGGTTTCGGCATGCAGGCGGGTGCGCTCGCCACCAGCGTGGGTCACGACCACCACAACCTCATGGTGGTGGGGGCTAACGACACCGATATGTTCGCAGCTGCGACGCGCCTGGCGGAGTTGGGCGGCGGCTTCGTAGCCGTGAAGGACGGGCGCTTTCTGGCCGAGCTGGCGCTGCCCCTGGGCGGGCTCATGACCGATTGCTCGCTGGCGGCCACGCGCGACGCCCTCAACGCTCTCGACGAGGCCGCGCGCGAGCTGGGCTGCCAGTTGCCCTCGCCCTACATGGCCCTCAGCTTCCTGGGGCTCGCCGTGGTACCGGAACTGCGCCTGACCGATATGGGGCTGGTCGACGTGCCGCTGGGTCGCGTAGTGCCGTTCGCAGCGGACTGAAAGGCCTCAGGCCCGGGCGGTCAGAGGGCCTTGCGGTAAGGCCAGATCTGCAGGTCCTGCCACACGCCCGAGCGGGTGTAGACGTCGGCCTCCATCAGGTCGCGCGCCGCCTTCTCGTCGGGAACGTCTAGGAGGAGCATGGAACCGATCATGTTCCCGTCCTCGTCTAACAGGGCGCCGCCCGTGACGAGCCTGCCGTCGGCGAGTAACTCCTTGGCCGTCTCCAGGTGAGCCGTCCGCACAGCGGCGCGGCGGGCGGGTGCGTCCGCGTCGGTACCGTCCTTAGCGATGACCACGTAAAGCAACTCGGGCCTCCGATCCTGAGTTCGGGGGTGAGCCCGGGCGCGCGTCGAGGGTGCGCGCAGCCGCGGGAGCACTCCGTTCACCGGATGCTACAGTGCGGCGTGCGTTGTTAGGCGCGTGGTCGCGCCGCTGAACGCCAACGTTCGGGAACCGACTCTTGATCCGTAGTGGGTCTGGCTCCCCTCCCGCAAGGCGTTATCCGCAAAGTTGATACGACCACACTCATATCAATTGACAATGCACCGCCAAAACGGCTATACTCGCTGCTAGTTGGAGCTTGCGCCGAGTCTGCTCATGTTTCATGCGGCCAAGTGGCCCCGGCTGGTGTCGGGGCAGGCGCGGTGAAGCTCCGGAACGCCTGGTTGACCCCGCCCGAAAGGCGCGCGCAGCCGGCTACATACCCCACCGAACGAGGAGCCCAAGAATGGCAAAAGCCGTAGGAATCGACCTGGGAACCACCAACAGCGTCATCGCCGTCATGGAAGGCGGCGAACCCGTCGTACTAGTCAACGCGGAAGGTAACCGCACCACCCCGTCAGTCGTGGCCTTCAAAGGCGAGCAACGCCTGGTAGGCCAGGTGGCCAAGCGCCAGGCGGTGCTCAACCCCGCGGGCACGCTGTTCGAGATCAAGCGCTTCATCGGCCGCACCTGGGACGAGGTCAAGAACGAAGCCGAACGCGCCCCGTACGAAGTGGTGCGCGGCGACGACGGCGGCGTACGCTTCGTGGTCGAAGGCAAGCAGTACACCCCCGAAGAGATCTCGGCCATGGTCATGCGCAAGCTGGCCGAAGACGCCAGCGAACGCCTCGGCGCCAAGGTCACTCAGGCCGTCATCACCGTACCCGCCTACTTCAACAACTCGCAGCGTGAAGCCACCCAGAACGCCGGCCGTATAGCTGGACTGGAAGTGCTGCGCATAGTCAACGAGCCCACCGCGGCCGCGCTGGCCTACGGGCTCGAGAAGAAGGGCAACGAGACCGTGCTCGTCTTCGACTTGGGCGGCGGCACTTTCGACGTCTCCATCCTGGAAGTCGGCGACGGCGTCTTCGAGGTGCGCTCCACCAGCGGCGACACGCACTTAGGCGGCTCCGACATGGACCACGCCATCGTGCAGTGGCTGGCCGAGGAGTTCCAGAAGGAGTACAACGTCGACCTGCGCAAGGACAAGCAGGCCCTCCAGCGCCTCATCGAGGCCGCCGAGAAGGCCAAGATTGAGCTCTCCGGCCTGCCCGAGACCACGATCAGCCTGCCGTTCATCGCTATGGACCCCGGCTCCAACGCGCCCCTCTACCTCGAGAAGAAGCTCACCCGCGCCAAGTTCGAGGAGCTCGTCGCGCCCCTGCTCAAGCGCGTGCGCGGCCCCCTCGAGCAGGCCCTCAAGGACGCCAAGATGAGCGCTTCCGACATCGACGAGATCATCCTCGTGGGTGGCTCCACGCGCGTGCCCGCCGTGAAGAACATCGTGAAGGAGATCCTCGGTAAAGAGCCCAACCAGTCGGTCAACCCCGACGAGGTGGTGGCCCTCGGCGCCGCCGTGCAAGCGGGCGTACTCACCGGCACCGTCGACGACATCGTGCTCCTCGACGTGACCCCCCTCAGCCTCGGCGTTGAGACCAAGGGCGGCGTCTTCACCAAGCTGATCGACCGCAACACCACGGTGCCCGTGCGCAAGTCCGAGACCTTCAGCACCGCGGCGCATAACCAGACGGGCGTGGAGGTCGTGGTCCTGCAGGGCGAGCGTTCAATGGCCGCCCAGAACAAACTTCTGGGCCGTTTCCAGCTCGACGGCATTCCCCCGATGCCAGCCGGCATGCCGCAAGTGGAGATCACCTACGACCTGGACGCCAACGGCATCCTGCACGTGACCGCAAAGGAGAAGTCCACCGGCAAGGAAGCCAGCATCACCATCCAGAACACCACCACCCTCAGCGAGGACGAAGTGGAGAAGATGGTGAAGGACGCCCAGGCGCACGCCGAAGAGGACCGCACCCTCCGCGAGCTGGCCGAGGCCAAGAACCAGCTAGACGGCGTCCGCCTCCAGGCGCAGAAGGCCATCGAGGACGCCGAAGGCGCCACCGACGAGCAGAAGAGCGAGCTCCAGGCGAGCATCGACGCCGCCCAGACGGCTCTCGACAGCGAGACCGACAAGGCCAAGCTCGAGACTGTGACGCGTGAACTGGCCGAGGCGCTCCAGAAGTTCCAGGTCAACACGCAGCCGCAGGCGAGCGGAGAGCAGGCGAGCGAGGCTCCCACCCAGACGGACGCCGGCGACGACGACGTGATCGACGCCGACTTCAAGCCGGCCGGCTGAGACGCGGACGATCATGAAGCGTAGAGACGACCGCCCTGACGGCGAGCCGGTCACTTATCAGGAACCAGTTGGCGACCTCCCCGGGGAGAACCCGGGGGAGGTCGCCGACCAAGCCCACGAGGGCCAGCCCGACAGCGAGGCCGAGATCCTGCGCGCCGAGCTGGGTAACGCGGTGGAACAGGTGGAGCGGCTGAGCGCCGAACTCCGCGAGGCCGAGGAGCGCTTCCTGCGCGCCCGCGCCGAGCAGGACACCATGCGCCGCCGCATGCAGGGCGAGGTCGAACTGGCGCGCGCCGAAGGCGTGGCCAGCGCCCTGGCCCCCTCGCTCAGCGTCTTCGACGACCTAGAGCGCGCCCTGGGCGCCGCGGACCGCACCGACGACCCGCGCAGCATCGTGCCAGGCGTGCGCGCCGTACGCGACGCGCTGCTCCGCAACCTGGACGCCCTGGGGGTCAAGCTCATCGGTCAGCCCGGCGAGCGCTTCGACCCGGAGCTACACGAGGCGCTCAGCGTCGTGGCGCTCCGGCCAGGCGCCGAACCCGGCACTATTGACCAGGTCTTCGAAGCGGGCTTCGTGCAAGGCGACCGGCTCGTGCGCGTGGCGCGCGTCACTGTGTTCGCCGACCCTAACTGACCGCAACCATGAAGACCCAAGCCGCCTGCGCCGCCCCTCAAGGAGGCGGCCGGGCCGGTGCTACTAACTACACGGAACGGAGGTGACAAGTGGCGACTTTCAAGGACTACTACCAGACGTTAGGCGTGGCCAAGAACGCGAGCAAGGAGGACATACGGCGCGCGTTCCGTAAGCTCGCCGCTAAGCACCACCCGGACCGCAACCCGGACGACCCAAGCGCTGAGGAGCGTTTCAAGGAGATCAACGAAGCGTACACGGTGCTCTCCGACGAGGAGAAGCGCCGCTTCTACGACCAGTACGGCGCGACTGGTAGGGTGCCCCCGTTCCAGCCGGGCGCCGGCGGCGGCGCCGGTTACCGCCCCGTCTCGCCCGAGGAGTTCGGCGACTTCTCGGACTTCTTCCAGAGCCTCTTCGGTGGCTTCGGCGGGGTTCGCGGCGGCTTCGCCACCGACTTCGGCGGCGCGGGCCAACCGTTCGGCGGCCAGCGGGTCAGCACCGCCCCGGCCACGGCCGAAGCGCGGCTCGACGTCGGGCTCCTCGACGCCTATAGGGGCGGGCCCACCAGCATCCGCGTGGGCGACAGGTCGCTCGAGGTCACCCTGCCGAAGGGCGTCAAGGACGGCGCCAAGCTTAGGCTCAAAGGCCAGGCACCCAGTGGGGGAGACCTGATACTGCAGGTCCGTCACCTGCCTCACCCCACCTTCCGCCTCGACCGCGACGACGTGCGCGTGACCGTGCGCGTGCCAGCCCCCTTGGCCGCCGTGGGCGGTCCGGTGCGGGTGCCCACCCTCGACGGCGACGTGGAGATGACCCTCCCCGCCGGCAGCTCCAGCGGCCGCGTCCTGCGGCTCAGGGGCAAGGGCTGGCCCAAGGCCGACGGCAGCCGCGGCGACGAGCTCGCCGAGGTGAGGCTCACCGTGCCCGAAACGCTCACGGAAGAGCAGGCGGAACTGTACCAGCAACTCCTCGAGCTAGAGACCGCCGGCGCCGCCAGCGACTGAGCACGCCCGCCGGAACCCGCACCGGGCCTGCGGGCCAGCACGGCGCGGGCCGGCCGCGCTACTAACCGGCCACACTACTAACCGGACGCACTGCCAGCCGTACGCGTTTCCAACCGGACGCGCCGCCAACCGTACGCGCCGCAGGTGGTAGCGTTCGCTCATGACCGTCAACAAGCCGCTCCTCAGACTGCTATTCACCCTGCTGACCGCCTTCGCGCTGGTCACGACCGCCGCGGCGCAGGGCGCCGACACCGGTAGCGCCCCCACCGCACCCGAAACCGCCGCCACTCAGGACGACCCTGTGGTCCTGCAAGTGGGCGCCACCACCGAGCGCGCCAGCGAAATCGAGTGGCGCTTCGAGGTCGCCATCCGCAACATCGTGGCCCAGCAGGGCATGCCGTTCAGCCCGGAGGTTGCACTGCAACTCCGCGGCCTGCTCCCCACCTACCTCGAGCAGCGCGCGCAAGAAGTAGCCCTCGTCGTGGAGGCGCAGCGCCGCGGCATCACGCCGAACGAGGAAGCCATCCAGGCTGACCTCGACGGCATCCGCTCCAGCGCCGAGACGGAAGAGGAGTTCCTCGCCCTCATCGGCAGCGCCGGCTTCAGCAGCGAGGATCAGATCCGCGGCATGCTCGTGGAGGCCGACATCGTCAACCAGCTCGTGCAGCAGCTGCGCGCCCAGGCCGAGGAGGGCGTGACCGACGCCACCTTGCGCACGCGCTACCTCGCCGACCGGGAATCCTTCCGCCAGAGCGAGGCCTTCTGCGCCCGACACATCCTCGTAGCCGAGGAGGAGCTCGCCCAGCAGCTCCTGGACCGGCTTGAGGCCGGTGAGGAGTTCGCTGACCTAGCCGCCGAGTACGGCACCGACGGCACCCGCACCCGCGGTGGCGACCTCGGCTGCTTCGGGCGCGGCGCCATGGTGGCCGACTTCGAGCAGGCCGTGCTGGACGCCGAGGTGGGCACGCCAAGCGGTCCCGTCGCTACCCAGTTCGGCTTCCACGTGGTCCTCGTCTACGATCACACGCCGGCCCGCGTGGCACCCTTCGACGAGGTCAAGGACGAGGTGCGCTCCTACGTGGTGGGCCTCGCTACCGAAGCCGCCATCGACGGCATCATCGAGGGCTCAGGCGCGCGCACTTACCCGGAGCGCCTGGCGCCCGTCGCGCCCTGAGTCCGCTAGGCCTCAGGTAGCTAAGCGTTCACGGCGCTAAGCGCCGCTTACCCCAGTCGCCCGCCTCCCGCCGGTACTCGAACCGGTCGTGGAGGCGGTCGCGTCTGCCCTGCCAGAACTCCATGCGCTCGGGGGTGACCACGTACCCGCCCCAGTACGGCGGCCGCTCCACTGGCCCGGCCCCGAACTGCTGCGTGTAGCGCTCCACCGCGTCCTCCAGTTCGCGCCGGTCCGTTATCGGTTGGCCCTGACGGGCCGCCCAGGCGCCCACCTGCGAACCGCGCGGGCGGCTATGGAAGTACGCGTCCGACTCGGCGGCCGCCAGCTTAGTCACGGCGCCGTCCACGCGCACCTGCCGTTCCGTGCGGGGCCACCAGAACGCCAGCGAGGCGCGCGCCACGGCCTCCAAGTCCCGTCCTTTGCGGCTCTCGTAGTTGCTGAAGAACACGAAACCTGCTGGCGTGGCGTCCTTAAGGAGCACGAAGCGTACGTGGGGCTGCCCCTCGCCGCTGACGGTAGCGAGCGCCATGGCGTTGGGCTCCAGCTCGCCCGCTTGCACCGCCGCCTCCATCCACGCCGTGAACAACTCAAGAGGGTCGTCGGGTAGCTGCGCCTGGTCGAGTTCGCCGCGCTGATAGGCGCGGCGCATGTCGTTGTAACTCATGCCTTAGGTTGGCACGCCCGGCCGGCCGCAGGTGTGAGGGTAAGCGCGTGCTGCGGCGAGGTCGCACTACCGGCCGTCGCAGAAGTGGGAGCCGAGTAAGAACGCCGTGAGAATCCTGGCGTTATCTTCCTCCAAGCGCTGACCGATCTGAAGCGACCCCTCGCCTAGTTGCTGCGTCCTCTCCCAGCGCCTCCCCACCACCACCCGTCAGGTCATCACCGACCAGCCGAGCCCAACCGCACGCGCGCGGGTGGGGTGTGCGCGCTACGCTCGTTAGCATGAGCGCAGCCAACCTGCTCGCCTACGAAGCCAGCCCCTACCTCAGACAGCACGCCCACGACCCCGTGCACTGGTACCCGTGGGGCGACGCCGCGTTCGAACGCGCCCGCGCCGAGCAGAAGCCCCTGCTTGTGTCCATCGGTTACGCCTCCTGCCACTGGTGTCACGTCATGGCGCGCGAATCGTTCCAGGACCCTCAGGTCGCGGCGCTCATGAACGAGAAGTTCGTGAGCGTGAAGGTCGACCGGGAGGAGAGGCCGGACGTGGACGCGGTCTACATGGCCGCCGTACAGGCCCTTACTGGGCACGGCGGCTGGCCGCTGACCGTGGCCCTCACGCCCGCTGGGGAGCCCTTCTACGGCGGCACCTACTTCCCGCCCGACGACAGGCACGGGGCGCCGTCGTTCACGCGTGTGCTCGGCGCCGTAGCCGACGCGTGGGAGGCGCGCCGCGACCAGGTGGAGCGCTCCGCCCGTGAGCTCACCGAAGCGCTGAAGGGCATGGAGCGCTCACTGGCCGGTGAGCGGGTGGCGGCGCGTAGCCTCGCCGACCAAGTGACCGAGCGGCTCGTGGCCGGCGAGGACAAACGCCACGCCGGTTTCGGCGCGGCGCCCAAGTTCCCGCCGCACGAGACCCTGCGCCTGCTGCTGGATCAGCCCACGGACCGCAACCTGACACTCGCGCTGCGCACGCTCATGGCCATGGCCAAGGGCGGGCTGCGCGACCAGCTGGGCGGCGGCTTCGCGCGCTACTCGGTGGACGCCGCCTGGCGGGTGCCGCACTTCGAGATGATGCTGTACGACAACGCCGCCATGCTCCGCAACTAC
>JBBAFX010000102.1:0-8184 GCA_041655195.1 Trueperaceae bacterium | reverse complement strand
TCGCCGCTAAGTGGACGCCCGTCGACATGTACACGGGTGGCATCGAGCACGCCATCCTCCACCTGCTGTACGCACGCTTCTTCACCAAGGTCCTCCGCGACCTCGGTTACGTGAGCGTGAACGAACCGTTCCAGCGCCTCCGCAACCAAGGCATGATCTTGGGCTCCGACAACGAGAAGATGTCCAAGTCCCGCGGCAACGTCGTGAACCCCGACGACCTCGTGGCTCAGTACGGCGCCGACACGGTGCGCGCCTACCTCATGTTCCTCGGCCCCTGGGACCAAGGCGCCCCCTGGAGTTACACCGGCATCGACGGGCAGTCGCGCTTCCTCAACCGCGTCTGGAGCCTCGTGGTCGACGACGCTACCGGCAACTCTGACGGCGCCACCGACGGCGCCAAGGGCAGCGTCACGGAAGCCGACGTGAAACGCGCGGTGCATCACGCCATCAAGGAAGTCACCGACGACCTGGCGGCGTTCCGCTTCAACACCGCCATCGCCGAGCTCATGACCCTGCAGAGCGTGCTCACCAAAGCACGGACGGCGGGCCTCGGCGGCAGCGCCGAGTGGCGCGCCGGCGTGCGCACGCTGCTCACGCTCCTCGCCCCCATCGCCCCGCACATCACGGAAGAGTTGTGGCGCCGCCTGGGCGAGGAACGCTCCGTGCACCTCGAGGAGTGGCCCACCCACGATCCGGCCGCGCTCGTATCCGCCACCGTGGCCATGGCCGTGCAGGTGAACGGCAAGGTCCGCGGCCAGATCGAAGCGCCCGTGGACGCCAGCAAGGAAGACATCGCCGAACTGGCGCGCACCGAACCCAACGTGACGCGGCACCTCGAAGGTAAGGAAGTGGTACGCGAGATCGTCGTGCCCGGAAGGCTCGTCAGCTTCGTCGTGAAATGAGCGCAGCCAAGCGCTACTGCTACTGAACGTTACTCAGCGCTACTGCGGCGCCAGCACCACCACGTCCTGAAGGGTCGCCAGATCCACGCCGGGCCTGACGAGGAAGCTGCGCCGCAGTTCGTTCGGGTCCGGTGGCAGAACCTCCTGCACCACCCCCACCAGCAGGCCAGCCGGGAAGAGCCCACCGAAGCTCGACGTCTCCACTACGTCGCCCACGGCCACGGGTTCGTCCACAATGAAGCGCGTCACGCGCACCAAGCCGCCCACCTCACCAACAGCGATACCCTGACCGCCCTTACCGCGCACGCTCACACCCACGCGCGACTGCGGGTCGAGAACGGTGGTCACCACCGCGCTCCAGGGCGCCACCTCCGTGATTATGCCCACCAGACCCGCCGGCACGGTGACCGGCATGTTGCGCTGCAGCCCGGCCGAGCCGCCCAACCCCAGGCGTAACCGCGCTATCTCGGAGCCCGCGTCGCCGCCCACCACCGGCGCCACCGCCACCACGGCGGGCGCCTGAGTCGTGCTCACGATCACCGCCTGCTCCAAGCGGTTCAGTTGCAACTCGAGATCGCGGCGCGCCTGCTCCGTGAGCGCTAACTGCTCCTGCAGCTGCGCCACCTCCGCGCGCAGGTCGCGGCGGTCCACCGCGCTCTGCATGGTGAGTTTGAGGTTCACGCCGGCGCGGTGCAGCAGGTCATGCGGCAGCGCCACCGCCGCAGTTAAGTCCGTGGGCACGCGGCCCACGAACGCCGTGAGCAGGAACGTCACCAGCCCCAAGGCCACGAAGACGTACCAGGCGCGGATGGTGCTAGACAAGCTCCACCCCCAACCGGCGCGCGGCCAGAACCACCGTCGGTAAGCTCAAGCCCACCACGTTCGACCAGCACCCCTCCAAGCCCTCCACCAGCACAGCGCCCTTGCCCTGCAACGCGTAACCGCCGGCCTTGTCGCGCCCCTCGCCCGTGGCGGCGTACCACGCCACCTCGGCCTCAGTTAGGTCACGGAACGTGACGCCGGTACGCACCACCACCAACTCCTCCGCGCCGCCGAGAAGAAGCGCGTGGCCCGTGAACACGTCGTGCTGACGCCCAGCCAGCAGGCGGGTGAACTCGCGGTTCTCGGCCTCCGAAGCGGGCTTCTCCAACAGGCGCCCGCCTAAGGCCACCACGGTGTCGGCCGCTATGACGAGAGCGTCAGGGTGCCGAGCCGCCACCACGCGCGCCTTGCCGAGCGCCAAGCGGCCAGCCAAAGCGCCTGGCGCCTCGCCGTTCCCGGGCGTCTCGTCGATATCGGCGGGCACCACAGCGAACTCCACCCCCAGCTGCCCCAGCAGGTCCGTGCGGCGCGGCGAGGCGCTGGCCAGCACCACGCGCGGCCCGGCCGGGCGGAGCGCGTTGCGAAGCTGTGAGGTCTCGGACGCTTGAGGGGGCACGAGCCAAAGGATAACCAGCCACCGGCCTCCGCGTCTGAGTGTGAAGGTGCACCGTTACAAGACGGAGCGGTAGATCGTGGCCCGCGCCCACCGGCGGCGCTACCGGTATGCTCAGCCCGTGAACGGAACCGGTGAAAAGAACGGCGGCCAGGCCGCGGCTCCCGCTCTCAGTGGCGTCGAGCTCTTCAAGCGCGAGGCCGCCCTGAAAGCCCTAGCGCTGGTCGAGTCCGGCATGCTCCTGGGGCTAGGCACGGGCAGCACCGCCAGGTGGCTGGTGGAGGGCCTGGGCGAGAAGCTAGAACGCGGCGAGCTAACGGACGTAGCTGGTGTGCCCACCTCGCAGCAGACCGAGGAGCAGGCCCGGCGCTTAGGGATCAGGCTGGTGGAACTTCCAGCGGAGGGCGTCGACCTTGCCATAGACGGCATGGACGAGCTGGCGCCAGGCCTGAACGCCATCAAGGGCCTGGGCGGCGCCCTGACGCGTGAGAAGATCGTGGCCGTGGCCGCCACGCGCTTCGTGCTGATAGGCGACGACAGCAAGTACGTGAAGAGCCTCGGCGAGAAGGCGCCAGTGCCGGTGGAGGTGGTGCGCTTCGGGCACGCGCGCACCCGCCGCGCGCTCGAGTACCTGGGCGCCACCACCGAGCCGCGCCTGACTGGCACGCAGCCGCTGGTGACGGACAACGGCAACCTCATCTACGACTGCCGCTTCGCGCCCGGCTTCGACGCCCGCACGCTGGCGCTGGCCCTCGCTGAGGTACCGGGCGTGGTGGACCACGGGCTCTTCCTGGGCGTGGCCGACCTGGCGTTCGTGGCCAGCGCGGACGGCGTGGCCGAACACGACCGCGAGTGGCGCGGATGATAGTGGCGGTAGGGCTCGACCTGGTCGAGCTGGGGCGCATACGGCGCGCCATGCAGCGCCACCCCAAGCGCTTCGTGAGACGCGTCTTCCACCCCGATGAGGTAGCCGAGCTGGAGGGCCGCATTGACCTGGTGCCGGGCCTGGCCGCGCGCTTCGCTGCCAAGGAGGCGTTCCAGAAGGTGTGGCCCACCAGCTTCGGCTGGAAGGACGTGTGGGTCGCTAAGGAAGGGGTCAAGCCCGTGCTGCGCTTCGCTCCCGACCTGGCCGCCGCTATGGCGGAGCAGGGCCTGCGCGCGCACCTCTCCCTGACGCACGACCGCGGTCAAGCTGGCGCCGTCGTGATCCTCGAGAAACTATGAGCGCGGCTACCAAGAAGGAGCTCAAGCTGGTGCAGGTCTGGACGGACGGCTCGTGCGACACGGCTAGCGGCCACGGCGGCTGGGCGTTCCTGCTGCGTTACGGGCAGCGCAGCCTGGCGGCGTCCGGGTACGAGGCCAACACCACCAACAACCGCATGGAGCTCACGGCCGCAGTGCGCGCGCTGGAGGAGCTGAAGGAACCGTGCCGCGTGCGGCTGGTGACCGACAGCCAGTACCTGAAGAAAGCGTTCACGGACGGCTGGCTGGCGAACTGGCAGCGTAACGGCTGGCGCACAGCGTCCAGGCAACCGGTGAAGAACCGTGACCTGTGGGAGCGGTTACTTGAGCTGGAGAAGCGCCACCAGATCGAGTGGGCGTGGACGCGAGGGCACGCCGGGCACCACGAGAACGAGCTGGTGGACAGCATGGCCCTAACGGCCCGAAAGTCGCGCCGCGGCACGGTGGAGCAGCGCACCTAACGCGCTGAGCTGTAGCGCGCCAGGCGGCACGCTGGGCAGCAGCACGCTGGGCAGGCGCGCGCTAGGCTGCAGCGCGCCGGGCAACGTTCAGCGGCTACGGGCCTACAGCTTGGTGAGCCGCGCCAGCAGCTCCCGCAGCGCCGCTACGCCGGTGGGTAGCGAGGTGGGGTCCACCCACTCGTCCAGGCGGTGAGCGTTACCGCCGCGGTACACGCCGAAGCAGAGCGCCGGGATGCCAGCCGCCATAGCAGCGTTGGCGTCGGTGCTGCCCGCGTTCGTGCTGGGCGTCAGGCCGACAGCTTCGAAGGCGCCCGTGGCGGCCTCGAGCAAGCGCGGGCTGGAGCAAGAGCCGGCGGGCCGGTCACCCACCTGCGTGAGTTCCACCTCCGCACCCTTCGCCGCGGCACCCTGCCGGATGGCGGCGAGGGCGGCGCGCTCGAGGGCCGCCAGCGCGTCCTGGTCCACGCTGCGCATGTCGAGGTTGAAGCCGGCCCGTTCAGCGATAGCGTTGATGCTGGTGCCGCCCCAGATCTGACCGATGTTGAGGCTGGAGCGAGGTGCGGTGGGCACGCGCAGGTCAGCTAGGCGCGCCATAGCGTCGCCCGCCGCGTGCGTGGCGCTGGGTGAGGGGTAGTCGCCCCACGAGTGCCCGCCCGGCGCCTTGAACGTGGCCTCGTAGCGCCGCGAACCCACGCCAACGTCGATGACGGAGCCCAGGTAACCGTCGACGGCGATGAACAGATCGGTGCCCTCCCCCAACGTGTCCACAGCGTGCCGTGCACCGCGCAGGTCGCCGAGGCCCTCCTCACCGACCGTGGCCACCAGCGTCAGGTTGGGCCAGCGACCGGACCCGCGCTCTGTAAGCCACTGCGTGAGCACGGCCAACGACGCGGCGTTGTCGCCTAGCCCGGCCCCAACCCAGCGGGCATCGTTGCTGCGGTCCACGCTTACGTCCACGTGCTCTCCGAAGACGCTGTCGAGATGGCAGGCAACCATGACGGTGGGGCCCGCGTCCGCTCCCGCGCCGCTGCCAGGCAGCGAGGCCACCACGTTGCCGATGGCGTCGACGCGGGTCTCTAGGCCCGCCGCGCGCCAGTGGCGCGCCACCACCTCGCCGCGCGCGGCTTCGGAGCCCGTGGGTGCAGGCGTGGTGGCTATCTCGATAAGGAGGGCCTGCACCGCCGCGGCGTTACCCGCACCTGCGGCCACGGCGGGCGTGCTGCGCGCGCTCACTGATCGGTGTCTTGCAGGGTGGCTATGCCCTCGCGCAGAGCGTAAAGCGCCGCCTGCGTGCGGTTGTTCAGGCGCAGCTTGGAGAAGATCTCGGAGAGGCGGTTGCGCACGGTCTTCTCGCTCACACCCAGCGAGTCGGCTATCTCCTGGTTGGAGGCGCCCTGGGCGAGCAGCCTTAGGATGTCCTCCTCACGCTCGGTGAGTTCGCTGATCTTGTGTTCGGGGTGGCTAGGCAGGTCGCCGAGTTTACGGAACTCGTCGAGGATGGAGGCGGCCATCTCGGCGTTCAGCAGGGTCTCGCCCGCCGCCACGCGCCTAATGGAGTCGATGAGTTCCTCCGCGCCGGCGTCCTTCAGCATGTAACCGCGCGCGCCCACCTTCACGGCCTCGAACACGTAACGGTCCTGCCGGTACATGGTCAGGATGATGACGGGGGTTTCCGGCTGCTCAGCGAGGATGGCCTTAGTGGCGGCCACGCCGTCGAGTTCGGGCATCTGGATGTCCATGAGCACCACGTCGGGCTTGGTCTCCAGAGCGTAACGAACGGCTTCGCGGCCGGTGGAAGCTTCTCCTATGACTCTGAAGTCGTCCTCGGTCTCGAGGATGCTCTTGAGCCCCTGTCTGAACATGGCGTGGTCGTCACATAGCAGCACGCGGGTCATGCGCAACATGGTAGCGCACCCGGCGCTCGTGCCGCCGCTAGTGAGGGCGCCACCAGCGACGCCGCCGCCGGCCCGTACGGCTACCCGCGCCCCCGCGGCGCGCGTGGTACCCTGCCGGTCGCAGCTGCCGGGCGCGTGGCTCAAGCTGGTGGGCACCACACCGCCGCACATGGCAGGTGCCCACCAGCCTGAGTCGGGCGCCCGGCAGCTGCCCGAGGGGCGGACCACTTGGCCGCACGATCCTCGGAACCTACTGAGAGTTCACACGTATAGGAGGGCGCATGGCGCACCCAAAGGGGCTCCTGATAGAACGGGCGCAGAAGCTCGGGCTGGAGAGGCCCGATTTCGACACCGCCAAGACAGGGCCGGAGCACGAACCGGTGTTCATAACGGACGTAGTTCTAGACGGCGAGGTCATAGGCACCGGCCAGGGCCGATCGAAGCGCGAGTCGGAGAAGGCCGCCGCGGAAGAGGCGCTTGCGGAGCTAACGGCCCGCGAGAGCGGCACGCCGAGCAGGAAGTCCGGCGGCAAGGGCGGCACTGCTAGCAGTGCCGGTAAAGCATCCGCCGGCGGTAAAGCGGGCGGCAAGGCTGGCGCCAAGGCGAGCAGCGCGAACGCCGCCCCCACCGCCTCGGAAGACGACGACGATGACGACGAGGCGTTCACGGGCCCGTGGCCCATGTTCGACGACCTGCTGGCCAGCGTGGTCGACGTGGCCGAGCGGCGCGTCTCGGCGGACCTCCGCGGCGACGCGGCCCTGAAGGCCATCCGCGACTTCTCTCTTACCCTCTACAAGGAGCTGCTCGCCGACCTGGGCGAGGTAGTGGACGAGGACGAAGACGACGAGGAAGACGACGACTGAACGCCTGAGCGCCTAGCCGGCGCCCGCTAGGTGGCGGGCCGCCTCAGGCGCTTTCCTCCTGCCGCGCGAAGACCTCGATGCGTTTCAGTTCCTGGGTCGCTTTCTCCTTCACCAGCATCTCACGCAGGGTGGCGCTGCCAGCGAAAGTTTCGGTACCGGCGAACTCGATGATGTCGACCATCTTCGCCCCGAACGCGCGTAAGGGCGTCACCATGTCGAATGCGGCGGCCGCGTCGGCTGGGGCCTTGGTCAGGCTCACGAGCCCATCGTCCAGGCCGCCCACGCCGGGGTTCACCGTCACCACCACGTCGCCCGAGTCGGTGCGCACGAGGTATCTGCTAGGTTCGCTCATGGTCCCGACGCTATCACTCCCCCAGCGTCTGCGGCATGTGAGTTCGCCATTCACGGCCCGCGCTGTTACAGTCTTGAGTCACCTATCCGCGGCTCCCCGCTTCGCCGGGCGGCCACGGTCAACGTAGGAGCCTATCCTGGAAGCCTTCACCGCAGCCCCTCACGACCTCGTCCTACAACTGCTGGTCCAGGTCACCATCCTCCTCGTGGCGGCACGCGCCCTGGGCGAGGTCGCGCGGCGCCTCAACCAGCCGTCGGTGGTCGGCGAGTTGCTGGCCGGCATCCTGCTCGGCCCCACCCTGCTGTCGAGCCTCGTGCCGTTCTTAGGCACCTGGCTGCTGCCGCAATCCGACGTGCAGGGCTACCTGCTCGAGGTCATCAGCCTGGTGGGCGCCACGTTCCTGCTGCTCCTCACGGGCCTCGAGACCGACTTGGGGCTCATCCGGCGCCACGCGCGCACGGCCATAGGCGTCTCGTTCGGCGGCATCATCGTCACGTTCACCACGGGCTTCGCGCTGGGCCAACTGCTGCCGGATTCGCTGCTGGCGGAGGACAGCTCACGGCTCGTCTTCGCGCTCTTCGTGGCGACCTCCATGTCCATATCGGCCATCCCGGTCATAGCCAAGGTGCTCATAGACCTGAACCTCATGCGCCGCGACATCGGCCAGACCATCCTGGCGGCCGGCATGAGCGACGACACCACCGGCTGGATCCTGCTCTCCATCGTGGCGGGCCTGGCCAGCGGCGCGGCCGTTACGGCGGGCAGCGTGCTTACGACCGTGGCGAGCGTGGCGGCGTTCATGGTGGTGTCGTTCACCGCCGGCAGGTGGCTGGTGCGGCACCTGCTGAACCTCGTTCAGGACCGCATCACCAGCCCCAACCGACTGCTGACCCTCGTGGTGGTCATGACCTTCGCGTGGGGCGCCATAACCCAGGCTCTCAACCTCGAGGCCGTGCTCGGCGCGTTCATCATGGGCGTGCTCTTCGGGCAGATGCGGCGCCTGCCAGACACGGTTCACGAGAAGATCGAGGGCA
>JBBAFX010000101.1:0-8276 GCA_041655195.1 Trueperaceae bacterium | reverse complement strand
CAGCCTTCACCTACCTGCCGCCCCTGCAGGGCGCGGCGGCCCGGCAGGGCCAACGCGTGATCGTGCCGTGGCAGGGCTCGCTGAGGGTGGGTGTGGTCATGGCCGAACGCATGGTCGACGCCGGCCGAGGCCTCGAACTGAGGCACGTGCTGCACACCTTCGGAGATGACCAGTGGCTCAGCCCCGGCGCGCTTAGCGCCGTGCAGCACATGGCCCGCGCCGCGGGCGTGCCCGCCGGCACCGTCCTAGCTACCCTCAACCCGCCCGGTTTCCAACCCGACCTCCAGCACCAGGTGAGCCTGCGCGCCGCCGCCGCGGCTGTGCTGGCCGAGCGTGCCGACGCAGAGCCGCCACCGCTGGAGACCTGGCTGGAGGCCGGCCGCCTGCCGCACGAACTCCTCGAGTTCCTGAGGCAGCAGGGGCTCGTCGACGAGCGCGGCCTGGAGAGACCGCGCCTGCAGCGCATGCTGGTGCCGCTACGCAGCCCCGACGAGGGACTGGAGGGCGTCAGCCGTGCGCCGCAGCTGAAGGCGCTCGAGCTGCTCACCGAACTCGGCAGTTACCCCAGCGGCGCGCAACTAGCCCGCGACGCCGAAGTGAGCGAGAGCAGCGTCCGCAGCCTCATCACCCGCGGCTACGCCGGCTACGAGGAACTGCCCGCGCCCGAGCCACCACTACCGGCGCCGCCGCTGACCGACGAGCAGTTGACCGACAACCGGTTGACCGACAAGCGGCTGACCGCGCCGGCCGCTCAGCTGGAGCACGCGCTGGCGGGGGGCGACGCCGACACGGCCCTAGTGGGCGGCACGCGCCTGCAGCGGCTGGCCGCGCTGCTGCCGATGCTAACGGCCGAAGTGAGTGAGGGCCGCTCCGTACTGGTGATAGCGCCCGAGCAAGCTCAGGCGGCGCACACCGCCGCGCTGCTCGCCAACGACCTGCCCGTCTCGTACCTGGCTGGCGACGCCAGCGACGAGCAGCGCGTGCGGCTCTGGAGCGAGCTGCCGAGCTCCTGCGCTCAGGTGCTGGTGGGCACGTACCTGGCCCTCCTGGCGCCACTCCCTTCGCTCGGCCGGGTGGTGCTCCTCGACGCTGGCAGCGCCGCCTACAAACTGCAGCACGGCGCCCGCCTGCTGCTGCCGCGTGCGGCCCGCTTGCTGGCGCGCGCCGAACGCGTGCCCCTCACCCTCACGGACCTGGCCCTGAGCCCCGACCTGGTGGTGGCGGTGAGTAGAGAGCACGTGGCCCGGCTGCCGCTACCGCGCTTGCGCCTGCACGTGGCCGACCTGAACGAGGGCAGCAACTGGCCCGTGCACCCCGACCTGGTGCGCACCCTCAAGCAGGTCAGCGAGCGCGGCCGCCAAGCCGTGATCCTGGCGCCCAGACGCGGCTTCTCGGGCGCCTTCGGGTGCCTGGAGTGCGGCTGGCAGGCGCCCTGCCCCAACTGCGACCTGACCCTCAGGTTCCACCGCCAGGAGGCGCGCCTGCTGTGCCACCAGTGCGGCCACGAGGAGAAGGAGCCAGGGCGCTGCCCCGACTGCGGCAGCACGAACCTGGGCGCGTTGCGCGGCGCCGGCACGCAGTGGATAGCCTCGCAGCTCGGCAAGCTCGTAGGCGACCTGCCCGTGTACCGCTACGACAAGGACCGCCGCGATGACCTGACCGCCCTCTACGCGGGCGAACCCGGTGTGGTGGTGGGCACCCTGGCCGTGCTGGGCCTGAACCCCCTGCCGGAACTGTCGCTGGTGGGGGTCACTCACTTCGACACTCACCTGGCCGCCGCCGACTTCCGCGCGGAGGAGGAGACCACGCGCACGCTGCTCAGGCTGGTGGAACTGAGCGGACCGAGGCGGCCGCTGGTAGTGGTGCAGACCCACGCTCCCGAGCACGAGCTGCTGCAGGCGCTCGGCTCAAAGGCGGTGGAGCCCGCCCTGGAGGCGCTCCTCGGCCAGCAGCTGGAGCGCCGCAAGCGCTTCGGTTACCCGCCGTTCACCCTCCTAGCCAAACTGCAGTTCACGGCCCGTGACCGCGGCAGCGCACTGGTGGCCGCCCAGCGCGGCGCCGACTCGCTGATAACCGCCGGCGCCACCGAGGACGAGATTCTGGGGCCCGCCAGCGCGCCCGTGGAGCGCCTCCGCGGCCGCTACGTGTTCCACGTCCTGCTGCGCGCCGCCGACGACGCACGCCTGGAGACCCTCTTAGGCGCCCTGCCGCGCTCGTACCCCGGCGCCAAGCTGGTGGTGGACGTTGACCCCCAGGACGTCGGGGCGCTCCTTGACTGAACGGCGCGCTCAGGCTGAAGGGCTATCATGACCGCCGGAGTTTTCCATGCTACGTAACAGGCGTGCTTCACACGATTACGAACTACTCGAACGCTTCGAGGCCGGACTGGAGCTCACCGGCAGTGAGGTCAAGTCGCTGCGCCAGGGGGGCGGCTCCATAGCCGAAGCGTACGTGCGCGTCCACGGCGGCCAGGCCTTCGTGGAGGGCATGAACATCCCCATCTACCAGGAAGCCAGCTACAACAACCACGAACCCACCCGCCGCCGGCGCCTACTGCTGAACAAGCGCGAGATCGCCGAGATCACCAAGGGCCTTGAGCGCAAGGGCCTCACGGTGGTACCCACCAGCCTGTACTTCAAGGACGGCTGGGCCAAGCTCGAGATTGCCCTGGCGCGCGGCCGCAAACAGCACGACAAACGCCGCGAAGATGCCCGCAAGGACGCCAAGCGCGAGATGGACCGCGCCATGGCGCGAAGCGGGAGGGAGCAGTGAGAGGGAGAACAGTGAGGGGGAGGACAGCGAGGGGGAGAGCGGCGCGCGGCGCCACCGCCGTCACCGTTGCCCTGCTGGTGTTGATGCTGCAGGCGGCTTTCGGGCAAGCCAACCTGGTCGTGAACGGCCGGGTCATAACCAGTAACAGCACCAGCCTCGTGCCAGGCAGCAGTTACGCCGCCGGCGCGGCGCTAGCGCAGGCGCTCGGCGCCACCATGGGCGTGGACGCCAGCCGCGGCATCGTGCTCCTGGAAACGGGCGGACGCGTGCTGCAGGTGAACGTGGTCGAGAACCCGGCTGAGGCGGGTAGCGCCGACGCCATCTGGCTGGACGGCAGACCCGTACCGGGCGGCGCCGCTGTCTGGTCCGAAGGGGAACTCTTCCTGCCCGTCAAACCCGTAGCCGAGGCGCTCGGCGCCAGCGTCACCTACATCAGTAGCGACGACACGGTGCTGGTGGTGCAACCCCGCGGGCGCTTGACGGCCATGCAGGCCACCAACGGCCGCACAGAGCGCCTCGAGCTCAGCATCTCGGCCCCCGTGCGCTACTCCACCTTCTTCAACGAACCGCTCTCCACCCTGCACATCTACTTAGACCGCACCGACATTGAGGTGCGGCTGCCGCCGGTTGAGGGCGCGTCGTTCACTCTCGCCACGGCCTCCGCTAGCAGCGGCGCCACGGAGGTGCGGGTGCAGCTGGAGCGAGGCACCAGCTACGAGGTGTACTCCGTTCCGGACGGGCGCGGCTTCCGCCTCAACGTCACCTTCAATCAGGCCGGCAGCGGCCCGTCGGAGCGCGCTCACGTGGTGCTGGACGCGGGCCACGGGGGGCAGGACGCCGGCATAGTCTCGCCCGCGTTCGGTAGCGAGTCGAGCCTCACCCTCAGCTTCGTGGAGAGGCTAGCCACCGCCCTGCGCGCCAGGGGCATGAGCGTGAGCCTGACGCGCGACAGCGACCACGAGGTGCAGGTGGACCAGCGCGCCCGCGCCGGCATCGGCGCCGACCTGTTCGTGTCGCTGCACGTGGCTGACCTGCCCGTGGGCGTGTTCCGCGCCTACTACCTGGGCGACGCCGCCAACGTGGAGAGCCTCGAGATGGCCGTGCGCGAGAACGCCGCCGCCGAACTGCGCAGCGCCGGTACCGACGAGCTGCGCCGCCGCCTACTACTTGGCCTGGTACCTGACCTCGACGTGGGGCGCCGCGCCGCCGAAGGGTTGGCCGGGCGGCTCTTCTCCATAGCTGGTTACCGAGCGGACCTCGTGAGCGGCGCGCCCCTACAGGTGCTGGGCGGCGCGGCCGGCAGGGGCATCCTGCTGGAGTTCACCGCCGCGGACTTAGCGTCCGACGGCTTGCCGGAACGCTTGGCTGAAGCGCTTGACCAGCTCCTCAGCGAAGGCTCCTTCGGGCCGCTGGGGACGCGTTGAAAGAGCGCGTCCTGGCGGCGCTCGCTACGCCGCAGGTATTGGTGGCGCTGCTACTCGTCATCGGGGCGCTGGCGCTGCTACTGAACGCCCCGCGCCTGCCGGCGCCAACGCCTGTGGTCATCGAGTTCGGCTCCACCGAGGAAGTGCTCAGCGAGCAGGAGGCCGTGCTGGTGGTGGTCGACGAGCTCGGGCTCGAGCGTGCCACCACCGTGCGCTTACAGCTGCCGGCGGGCCAGACGGGCCGCCTAACGGCCGTGCTGGCCCAGCTGCGCGAGGCGTCCATGCTGCAAGGCGTGTGGCCCGTGGAGCTACCTGCCCCGCGCGTGTTCCTGTTGCCTTCCGAGCGCGGTCAGGTGGCCGTGATCGACATGCAGGTGGAGCAGCCCGTGGGCGTGAACGTGGAGCAGGAAGCCGCCATCCAGCGCTCGCTGGTGGCGACCGCGCAGCGTAACGGTGCGGCGGACGTGCGCTTCCTTAGGAACGGCCGCCCGGCGGACACGTTACTGGGGCACGTGGCGGTGGCGTCCGAACTCTGAGGTCATCAGGGGTACATGCGGGTGAGCATGCGCGGGAACGGTATGACCTCGCGCAGGTGGCGCACGCCCGTGACCCACGCCAGGAACCTCTCCAGGCCCATGCCGAAGCCCGAGTGCGGCACCGTGCCGTAACGGCGTAGGTCGAGGTACCACTCGAACGCTTCACGCGGCAGGTCGTGCTCGCGGAGGCGTTCCTCGAGGAGCGCCAGGTCATGGATGCGTTGCGAGCCGCCGATCAGTTCGCCGTAACCGTCGGGGCCGATGAGGTCCGAGGCCAGCACGCGCGTGGGGTCGCCGGGCACGGGCTCCATGTAGAACGCTTTCGCTACCGTGGGCCACTTCTCCACGAACACGGGCCGGTCGTAACGCTCCCCGAGCATGGTCTCGTGCGGCGCGCCGAAGTCGTCGCCGAACTCCAGGTGCTCGCCCTGCGTGGCCAGGAAGGACCGCGCCTCGTCGTACGTGATGCGCGGGTAATCGCCCTCTGTGGCGGGTTCCAGCTTCTTCGGGTCGCGACCCAGGATCTCTAGTTCCGCGGCGCGCTTGTCTAGCACGCGGCTCACCAGGTAGGCCACCATGTCCTCCTGGAGCTGCATGTTGCCCTCGTGATCCAGGAAGGCCACCTCGGGTTCCAGCATCCAGAACTCCAGCAGGTGGCGGCGGGTCTTGCTCTTCTCGGCTCTGAAGGTGGGCCCGAAGGTGTAGACCTTGCCGTGCGCCATGGCGCCGGCCTCGGCGTACAGCTGGCCCGTCTGGGCCAAGTACGCCTTGTCCTCATCGAACAGGTCGATCTCGAACAGGTTGGTGGTGCCTTCAACCGCGGTGGGCATGAAGAGCGGCGAGTCGAAGCGGATGAAGTCGCGCTCGCTGTAGAAGTCGTGCACCGCGCGCTGTACTTCGTCGCGGATGCGCAGTATGGCCCACGGCCCGCGGTGGCGCAGGTAGAGGTGTCGGTTATCGAAGAGGAAGTCGGTGCCGTGCTCCTTGGGGGTTATTGGGTACTCGGCACTGTCGCCGACGACCTCCACGCCGTTCACGGAGAGCTCCACGCCGCTGGGGGCGCGCTCGTCCGCGCGCACGGTGCCGGTGATTATGAGGCTGCATTCCTGCGCCAGGTGGCGGGCGCGTTCGAACACCTCTTCGCTGACGTCGTTCTTGGCCACTACCCCCTGCACGAAGCCGGAGCCGTCACGGAGTTGCAGGAAGGCGATCTTGCCGCTGGAGCGCAGGTTGGTTAGCCAGCCGGCCACAGAAACTTCTTGGCCGATGTGCTGGGGGAGCTTAGCGATGGAGGTGTGACTCATGAGGGGGAGTGTATCAAGCGCCGGCGCGGCTGGCGCGGTCGCTGGTGCGCAGGGCGGCCAGCGAGATGCGGTGTTTCAGGGCAAGTGCTTGCGCCTGGCGGTGCAGGTGCTGCCGGGCGCCTCAGGTCAGTTCAAGCGCTTCGGTTAGGGCCTCTATGGCCCCTACTTCGTCCACGTGACCAAGCACGGGGAACTGCTCCCGCAGTTCGGGCGTGGCGTTGGCCATTATGCGCGGATGGCCGACCTCGAGCAGCATGGGCAGGTCGCCCTCGCTATCGCCCACCGCCATCACCCGTTCCAGGGGTATGCGCATGTGCTCCGCCAGTTGCTTCACGGCGCTGGCCTTGCTAACGCCCTGGCGCGTGACCGACACGAAGGCCATATCCGGTAGGGCTGGGCTCACCGCGTGGGAGAGTTGTACGCCGGTGGGAGCCCGAGCTGACAGGGTCATCTGCTCGCTTAGGGGCACTACCCACTGGGCCCGGACTACGGGCTCGCTGGCCGCTACTTCCTCTAAGTCGCGCACCAGCGCGGTTACCCCGATCATGGCGGCGTGCCGTTCGCTCAGGTCCGTGGTGCGCTCTACGTAGAGCGCGTTGGGCGTGTACAGCTCCAGCACGGCGCCGGCGTCGCGCGAGAGTTCGATGATCTGGCGCGTGTCGCTCTCCTTGAGCGCCACCACCTTGACGGTGCGGCCGTCGGTGTAGCCCACGTGAGCGCCGCTCTGGAACACGTGGGGGTTGGTGGCGCCCAGGCGCGTGGCGATCTTGAGGGCTATGCCCATGCCGGGCCGGCCGGTGCAGACGGCCATCTTGACCCCGGCCGCTAGAACCTCCTCGGCGGCGTCCCAGAAGCGGTTATCGACCTGCCCGCTCGCACCTATGAGCGTGCCGTCGATGTCGAATACGACCAGCGGGATCATAGAGCTTCCTCGCCGCCGCTTCGCTGCCCGGCAGGGGTCAGCGTTACGCCCAGCTCGGCCAACTGCTCGAGGCTCACGGGGCCAGGAGCGCCAGTGAGCGGGTCGGCGCCGCGCTGGTTCTTGGGGAAGGCGATGGTGTCGCGGATGCTAGGTGTGCCGGCCAGCAGCATGACGAGCCGGTCGAGGCCCCAGGCGATGCCGCCGTGCGGCGGAGCGCCGTACGAGAGCGCCTCCAGGAAGAAACCGAAACGGCGCTCCGCTTCCTCAGCGCTGAAGCCGAGCGCTTCGAACATGCGCTTCTGCACGTCCAGGCGGTGGATACGGATGCTGCCGCCGCCCACCTCGGTGCCGTTCAGCACCAGGTCGTAAGCGTGCGCGCGCACCGCGCCGGGATCGCTCGCCAGCAGCTCTAGGTCGGCTTCGTGGGGCGAGGTGAACGGGTGGTGCATGTAAGTCCAGGCGCCCGACTCCTCGTCCTTATCTAGGAGCGGGAAGTCGGTGACCCACAGGAAGGCCATCTCGGCGTCGGTTAGCTGCATGCCGACCGCTGCGGGGAGCTTGAGGCGCACAGCGCCGAGCGCGGTCACGGCGGTGTGCCAGGCGTCCGCCACCAGCAGCAGGGTGGCGCCTTCGCCACCCGCCACGGCGCCTAGCGCTGCCGTCTCGGTCTCGGAGAGGAACTTAGCGGCCGGGCCGCTGAAGCCTTCAGCGGTGCGCTTCAGCCAGGCGAGGCCCTTAGCGCCGAAGCGCTTGGCGTGCTCTTCGAGCTCCCCTAGCACCTTGCGGCTGAGGCCGCCCGCCTGCTCGGCGGGCACGAGGATGCCCTTCACCACGCCGCCAGCTTCGAGGGCGGCGGAGAAGCCGCGGAACTCGCTAGCCGCTAGCGTGGTGGAGAAGTCCTGCAGCTCGAAGCCGAAGCGCGCGTCGGGTTTATCGGAACCGTACAGGTCCATGGCTTGGCGGTATGGCACGCGCCGGAACGGGGTCTGCACCTCCGCGCCCGTGGCGGCCTTCACCACGTAGGCCATGAGCTCCTCGTTCAGTGCCAACACGGCGTCCTCGTCCACGAACGACATCTCAACGTCGAGCTGCGTGAAGTCGGGCTGGCGGTCGGCGCGGAGGTCCTCGTCGCGGAAGCAGCGCGCCACTTGGAAGTAGCGGTCCACGCCGGCCATCATGAGCATCTGTTTGAAGAGTTGCGGGGATTGCGGCAGGGCGTAGAACGAGCCCGGCTGCTGCCGCGAGGGCACCAGGTAGTCGCGCGCGCCCTCGGGGGTGCTGAGGGTGAGGAGCGGGGTCTCGACCTGCACGAAGCCGC
>JBBAFX010000100.1:0-8314 GCA_041655195.1 Trueperaceae bacterium | reverse complement strand
CCTCGGGTACCTAAGCCCGCAGGAGTTCGCAAATCGGTACGCTCAACGGAAGGCAGCCGCGTGAATGCGGCCGCCGAAGCCGGTCCACGGAACCGGGGTCACTTCACCCGTGCCAGCCGCCGGGTCATACACCGTGCGAATAACGCCCTCCCCTGCTAGCGCCTCATTATCAGGCGCGATCACGAGCGTGGTCGCTAAGCGCACGATGTCGCGCGGCGTGTAGAACTCCCCCGCCGACTCGTTGGCGCTCTCCGCGAACTTGTAAACCAAGTGCTCGAAGATGTGCCCCATCTCGACGTTACTCACCTTGTCCGGATGCAGGTCCAAGTCCTTGAACTTCTGCGCCACCAGGTGCAGCAGATCAGCGGCCTCCAGCTTCTCCAGCCAGGTAGAGAAATTGAAGTGGTCGAAAATTCCGCGCGCGTTCCCGCTGAACTTGCTTACGTAATCCTCAAGGTTCGACAAGGTGTTCGTCTGCCCCAGGGTGCCCAACGTGTACCCGCTGGTGTTGTAAAAGCGCGCCTTGGCGACACCCGGCAGGATCAGGTCGAGGTCAACTTCCTCGCCGGCGAGCTGCTCAGAGGCTTGCAGCACAGCCTCGCGGGTGGGCTCCAGCACGCACTCCAGGCGCCGCAACACAGTGAACGGGAGGATCACCCGGCCGTACTCACTCTGCTTGAACGGACCACGCAGAAGATCCGCTACGGCCCAAATAAAGGCCGCATGATTACCACTTGAGCTCATGCCTGACTCTACCGCGGCCGCTACAGCCGACCGATTCCCCGGGGGACGCGCCAGCCACAACCGACAAGCACCGAACAGCCGTTGCTAGCCTACCAGCGAGATGAACAGCCACAGCCAGGCCGCCGGAACCGAACTCAACGCCAGCATCACTGAAGAGAACATCGCCATCATGGTCGAGCGCTTCTACGCCTCTGTGCAGGAACACCCCACGTTGGGGCCGGTCTTCAACGACCGCCTCGTGGGGCGTTGGGATCGCCACCTCGCTCAGATGAAGGACTTCTGGTCGAGCGTTCTGTTGCGAAGCGGACGCTACTCGGGCTTCCCGCTCGGTGCGCATTTCGATGTTCCCGGGATCCAGAAGGAGCACTTCGGCGACTGGCTGGCCCTCTTCGAGGAGGCCCTGGCAGGCGTTTACCATGAAGACATGGTGCGCTCCATCATGGCGATGGCCGACCAGTTCGCACAGCGGTTCAGTGGCGCGCTGTTCGCTTCGGAGTTCTCCGTCCGCTCCTCGTCTCGGCGCGCCTAGGCGCCTACACTTGACCTAGTACCTCGTCAAGATTGTCCAGCCGGTGCTCATGCGGCGTGGCGTCTCCCCCCAGCAGTCTGGTGAGTTCCGCGCCGGCCTCCAACAGGGCCGCTGCCAGCGCCGGACGCTCCGCCTCTCCGAATCGTAAGGCTGGACCCGCCAGACTCATCGCACCAGCCAGGCTTCTGTCGGCGTCTAGCACCGGCACCGACATGGCGTTGGAGTCGGCTATCGTTCTGCCCTCCACCGACAGCGTCAGCACCTGTTCCCGCCGCTGCTCGGCGCCCTCGGCGTACGGCTCAGACCAGGCCGTTATGACCTTGCCGGCCGCCCCGGTAGTGGCGGGGAACTCAGTTCCTGGGCGCAGGTAGTGGAGCAGGCGGTGCTGCGTCGCATGTACGCGGAATAGACAGATGCGCTTGTCGCCCTCCCGAACATAGAACGAGACGCTCTCGCCTGTTCTGTCCGCTAGGTGCTGCATGACCGGCACGGCTAGGTCGCGCAGGTCGAATGAATCGCGGTACAGGGTGCCTAGCCTGAAGAGCGTTGGGCCTAAACGGAACGCCCCATCGGCGCCGCGACGCAACATGCCGCCGCGCTCGAGGGAGACGGCCAGACGCAACAGCGTGCTCTTGTAGAGCCTGGTGCGGCGCGCCAGTTCGGCCAGCTCCAGTTGTTGAGTACCGTCCTCGAACGCGGCAAGTATCGACAGAGCGCGGTCTACGGCGGCCACGCCCCCGTGGTTAGTTGCGTTCTCACCTTCGTCCTTCATGATCTCCTCGCGCTTGACAAAGCGGCCCCTCTTCCTGGCATGATGGCCGTGGACAAGAATAGAATACCGTTCTGCTGTACAGAACGCAACGCTCCCGGGCCCTAAGGCCCGAGCGAGGAGGATCCGCATCTCCGACGTAGCTAGCCGAACCCCAAGCGACTTAAGCGCCTTCAAGCCGGACGCTTCAGACGCCACAGCGACCAGCCGCTTCGATCAGATAAGCCGGAGGGTCGACGAGCTCCGGCCAGAGCTGGAGGCGCTGGCGTTGAGCATCCATGCAGAGCCCGAGCTCGCGTTCGAAGAGCACCGCACCGTCGAGCGCCTACTGCAGCCACTGGAACGCGCCGGCTTCACGGTGGAACGCCCGCTCGGTGGCCTCGCTACAGCCTTCCGCGCCTCCCGAACGTTCGGCAGAAGCGGCCCACGCATTGCGCTGCTGGCGGAGTACGACGCGCTACCCGAACTAGGCCACGCCTGCGGCCACAACCTCATCGGCACCGCCGCTGTTGGGGCCGCAGTAACGGCCGCTGAGCAACTCGAACGCTCGAGCGTGGACTTCACGCTCGAGGTGGTGGGCTGCCCGGCCGAGGAGGGCGGCGGCGGCAAGATTCTCCTAATAGAGGCTGGCGCGTTCAACGGTGTGGACGCGGCACTCATGTTCCACCCCTCGCACCGCACCATGCCAGTACGTAGCTCCTTGGCGGCCACCCGCCTGACCCTCAAGTTCCACGGTAAGGCGTCGCACGCCGCCACGAACCCGCACCTGGGCATCAACGCACTCGACGCCTGCATCCAGACGTTCAACGCCATTAACGCCCTGCGGCAGCACTTCCCGGACGAGTACCGTGTCCACGGCATCATCAGTAACGGCGGCTCGGCCCCCAACGTGGTTCCCGACTTCGCCGAAGCTCGCTTCCTGGTCCGCCACCGGCACCTGGAGCAGGTGACCCAACTTAAGCAGAAGGTCATCCGCGCCGCGGAAGGCGCCGCCATGTCCGTCGGCGCTCGGGTAGAGGTCGAAGAGGGCATGATGCTGGCCGAACGTATCAACAACTTCCCGCTGGCACAGCGCTTCGCCCGGTACCTAGTGGAACAGGGCATAGAGCTGCAAGAGCCACCCACAGTTGGTGGCGTGGGCTCCTCCGATTTCGGCAACTTGAGCCACGTTCTACCCGCCATCCACCCCTACCTGAAGATCGCCCCCCAGGGCACTTCCAACCACACCCCCGCCTTCGCTGAGGCCGCTGGCAGCCCGGAAGGTCTCGCCGGAATGGTCACAGCAGCGAAAGCGCTAGCAGCCACCGCCGTCGACCTGGCGTTGGAGCCCGAGCTCCTAGAACGCGCCAAAGCCGACTTCGCCGCCACCGTTCCTCAACCCCAAAGTTCATAGGAGGTCGTATGTCCGAAGTACGTCAACCGCAACGCCGCACCGTCCTGCAGAGATTGGCGGTGGTGCTGCTTGGCCTAGTGCTGGTGGCCTCCGCCGGCGCCCAACGCACCCTGACCGTCGCCCAGACGGTCGACATCCCAGGCTTCGACCCTCACAACCACGGCCTGACCGCCGTGGAGGCCGTCATCACCAACGTCTTCGATTACCTGCTGTTCCGCGACGCCAACGGCGACATCCAACCCGCCCTGGCCACAGGCTACGAACAGGTCGATGACCTTACCTGGCGCTTCACGCTCCGCGAAGACGTTGTGTGGCACGACGGAGAGCCGTTCACCGCCGAGGACGTCAAGTTCAGCCTCGAACGCGTAGCACGCGACGAGTCGCTGTTCGAGCACGACAGCTTCCAGCAGATCGCCGAAGTCGAGATCGTCAACGATCATGAGGTGCTCATCCACACCTCCGGCCCAGACCCCGTACTACTCAACCGTGTGAGCCGCAAAGGCGCCGACATCGTACCGGCGCACGTGATCGAAGCGGTGGGCTGGGAGGGCTTCTCGGTCAACCCGGTAGGCACCGGACCGTTCCGCTTCGTGGAGTGGGTGCGTGACGACCGCGTGGTGCTTGAGGCGTTCCCCGACCACTGGCGTGGCGCCCCCGTTTGGGACCGCCTGGTGTTCCGCGCCGTCCCTGAGGACGCCACCCGCGTGGGAGAACTGCTGACCGGTAACGTCGACATCGCCGTCAACTACCCCTCGCAGGACGTGGACCGCACGCGCGCCGCGGGCGGGGTGGACGTAGTGTCGCAACCCACCACGCGCATCATGATGCTACTCTTCAACACCGCTGACGGCAAAGCCACAGCGGACCCACGCGTCCGCGAGGCCGTAGAACTGGCCATCGACAAGGATCTGTTGGTAGAGGTCGTGGCCGACGGCTTCGGGGTGCCGGTCGAAGCACGCGTCTCCCCCGGTGTGGACATGGCGCCGATGAAGTACTACAACCGCAACGCTTACGACCCCGAACGCGCCGTCGAACTACTGGCCGAAGCGGGCTACGGCCCCGGCGACCTGACCATCGCGCTGCAGGGCCCAGCCGGCCGTTACCCCGGCGATGCCGACACCCTGGCAGTGGTGCAGGTGATGCTCAACGAGGTCGGCGTGAACACCACCCTCGAGTCGCTCGAGTGGAGCGCCTACAACAGCCGCATCTGGGGCGCCGACAACGTGGAGAACATAGCCCTCATCGGCCTGGCCAACTCCCTTTTCGACGGCTGGTTCGCCTTGCGCGCGCTGCCGTGCGACGGCTCGTACGCCAAGCGAACCAACTGGTGCAACCCTGAGTTCGATCAACTGCTGACCGACGCCGAGTTCAACCTCGACCTCGACGAGCGCGCCCGTCAGATCGAAACGGCGTTCGACATCGTGGCACAGGAGCGCCCCATGATCGCGCTGTTCCAAATAGACGCCCTGGTGGGCGTCAGCAACGACATCGAATGGCAACCCCGCCCCGATGAGATGATCTGGGCTTTCGACATCCAACCCAAGTGAGGTTCGGGGGCCGCCGCGTTACGGCGGCCCCACCCCTATCTTCATGCTTGCCTATCTAGCTCGCCGCGCGCTTCAGATGCTCCCGATCCTCTTAGGGGTCGTGACGATCATCTTCGTGCTCCTGCGCCTCTCGGGTGACCCGGTGCGCCTCTACCTGCCGGAAGACGCCTCCGAGCAGCAGGTGGCGCAGATGCGCGCCAGCCTCGGCCTCGACCGGCCCATCCACGTTCAGTACGGCATCTACATAGCCCGCTTGGTCAAAGGCGACCTGGGCGAATCTATCCGCTACCGCAACCAGGACGTGGCCGACATCGTGCTCGAGCGCCTGCCAGCCACGCTGGAGCTGGCGGGCGCGTCGCTGCTGGTGGCCATCCTCATCTCACTACCACTAGGCATCCTCGCGGCGCTGAACCGTAACCGCCTACCCGACCTTCTGTCTTCGGCCGTGGCCATGCTGGGTCGCGCCATGCCCAACTTCTGGGTTGGCATCATGCTCATCCTGTTCTTCGGCATCCGACTGGAGTGGTTCCCGGTGTCTGGTCGCAGCGGCGTCGCAAGCCTGGTACTGCCGGCGGTGACGCTGGGCGCTTCCATGGCAGCGCTGCTCATGCGCTTGGTGCGCTCGGGCATGCTGGAGGTACTAAGCCAGGATTACGTGCGTACTGCCAAAGCGAAGGGTCTACCGTGGCGCACCGTGGTGGTGAAACACGGCCTGCGCAACGCGCTAATAGCCTACGTAACTGTGCTAGGCCTCGAGATAGCTGGCCTGATGGCCGGAGCCGTCATCACCGAGCAGGTGTTCGCTTGGCCCGGCATCGGCCGCCTGGCTATCCAGGCCATCAACTCACTCGACATGGCCATCGTCCAAGCGGTGGTCATCCTCGCCTCGGTCGTCGTCATGGTAGCCAACCTGGCCGTAGACCTCACCTATGCGCTCATAGACCCGCGCATAAGGTACGCATGAACACCGCCACTAACCGCACCGCCCGCACCAGCAGACGGCGCCTGCCGCCCGCGCTTCGCAGCCTGCTACGCTCGCCCACCGGCAGCATCGGTCTGGCTGTTGTAGTGCTGTTCGTACTGGCCGCGATCTTCGCACCACAGCTGGCGCCTTACGACCCTAACGCCACCAACCTGCGGGCCCGACAGGTGCCCCCGGCTTGGATAGCAGGAGGCAGCAGCGAGAACCTGCTAGGAACCGACCAGTTGGGCCGTGACATCCTCTCCCGCCTCATCTTCGGCACGCGCGTGGCGCTCGTGGTTGGGCTAGGCGGCGTGGCGCTCACATCTCTAATTGGCGTAACTCTCGGCCTACTTGCCGGCTACTTCCGGGGCCGCGTCGACGCCATCATCTCGCGGGCTATCGATACCCTGTTATCCATACCCAACGTGCTGCTGTACCTGGTGGCGCTGGGCGTCTTCGGTCCAAGTTTAGTAATGCTCATCACCGTGATAGGCCTGGTCAACTGGACCACCTTCGCACGTGTGGTGCGCGGCGAAGTGATAGCAATACGCGAACGCGAGTTCGTAGACGCCGCCCGCGCCAACGGTGCGCGCTCCCCGCGCGTGATCCTCAAGCACGTGTTACCCAGCGTCAGCGGCCCCATCATGGTGGTCGGAACCCTGAACGTGGCCACCATCATCATCCTGGAAGCCTCACTATCGTTCCTCGGCTTCGGTGTGCAGGCCCCCACGGTGACCTGGGGCCGCATGCTGGCCGATGGCCGCGATTACCTCGCTACCGCCTGGTGGCTGGCTACTTTCCCAGGCGTCACGATCACGCTGCTGGGCCTTGGCCTGCTGTTCCTGGGCGACTGGCTACGCGACCTCCTGGACCCCCGCCTACGCGGTCGGTGATGAGTGGCGGGGCTTGGTGGAGCGGCCGATCGGGCCACTTGTGTCTATCACGCACATTCCCACACGTTACGATTCCTAAGGCGGATGGGTACTCAAACCTTAGCCGCATCAACTAGGGTATCTAGACGCTTGAGCCCTGACTGCCCCACTATGGGGTTTCCCCAGGCTCTACCTCGAGCAACACCGTCGCCCATACGGACAGCGGCGGCAGCTCGATGGTCACCGCTCCGTCGCCCCCGACCCGCGGTTCGAGTTCGGTCGCGAACACGCCGGCATGTGCCCAGGAGCCCGGCTCCTCGCCTACCGAGCCAGCTGTGAACGCGTCATCCGGTGAGGCCCACGTCACCCGCGCCACCCGCACGAAAGGCTCGCACACGATGCTCAGCCCGCTCAGCAGCGGCGCTGCGGGCTGGGCAACGTTCCACGAGTCGTCGGTCACTCCAGTGAGGTTCACCAGGTTCAGAACGAACTGCCCTGGTCGCTGCGCTACATTCAGCCACACGGCGCCCGCCGCCGGCACCGCCGTCGCGGGAGCCCCGTCGAGCCTGAAGGCCGTGTTGATGCCGGTCGTGAAGTTGCGCGCCACCTGGCGCAGGTCGCGGGCGTGGAGGTAGTGGGTGAAGGCCGCGGTGTGGTCGTAGTAGCGGCGCGCTATGCGCACTCCGGCGGTCGAGAGCTGGCCGTGGTCGGGGTAATAAGGTTCTCGCAGCACGGCCGTGCCCTCCCCTAGCACCAGGTGATGCCCGCCCGCTGCGGCGATCACGGCGGTGATGTAGCGCAACGCCCACTCGGCGCCCGCCCCGCCCTCGTGGAACGGCTGCAGGTAGGCCGAGAGGATGGTTTGCTTGCCGCTCAGGTCGCGTGCGCGTCTGATCAGGTCCACCAGGTCGCGGTAGCTGTCGTGGGGCGACCATACTTCGATGTACACGGCCTCCTGATCGCTCGGCGCCACCGTGTCGATGGGCCAGTCGTTCACGGCGTTGAAGATCACGCCGCCGCTCGACTTAACGCGGCGAACTCGCGCTGCTGCCTCGTCGATCATGCTCGGGAAGTCGACGCTCGGATCCACCAGGGCGCCCTTCGAGTCGTAGGCCAGTTTGGGGAAGCCGTACTGGTCCATGTGAATGCCATCGAAGCCGATGTCGGTGATGGCGGTTTCGAACTCGTGGAGGATGTGCTCGCGCCAGCTGCCCGGTCTTAGGTCGGTGATGTAGAAGAGTTCTATCAGGTGGAGTGGTGCGCCGGCGGCGTCGTACAGCATCCAGTCGGGCCGCTCGAGGATGAACTCCGGCTCCGGCCCATACACGGCGCCGTAGGCTATAGCCGCCATGCCGTGCTGGTGGCAGTCGTCCACGCGCTGCCTAACCACCTGGGGCGATACCTCTCGGCCCATGGCGTCCGTGAACGAGTTGGGCGGCTCGCCGTCTGCGCCCAGCGGTGGCTGGAATCGGTAGTGGCGGTACATCCCTCGTCAA
>JBBAFX010000099.1:0-8323 GCA_041655195.1 Trueperaceae bacterium | reverse complement strand
GGAAGCCGCGCTGCGCGCCGGTTACGGGCCCACCATCCGCGCGGACGCCGTGAAGAAGCTGGTGGATTCCGTAGTGAACTACCAGGAGCGCTCGTACCAGATCATCGACGAGATGCGTAAGCAGTCCACCAGCAACGCGCGCGAGATCGGTGAGGCGGTCGAGGACGGTAAGCGCAGGCTCGCCGAGCTGGCTCGCCAAGGGCAGCAACTCGTGATGCAGAAGGATGCCTGAAGCGAGCGCGCTACCTAACCCCGCCGTAGCCACGCCGGCGCCGCTCGACGACGTCATGCTGGCAATGGACGTGGTGGACACCCTGCGCCACCGCGAAGCGCTCATCGAACAGGAGCTGGCCGGGCCAGCCCGCGACGAGGAGCTCATGGCGCGCCTGCGCCAGATCTACGCCTCCCAGGGCATAGAGGTAACCGACCAGATCCTCAGGGAGGGCATCACGGCCCTCAAGGAGGACCGCTTCGTCTACCAGGCGCCCGAGCGCAGCGCCGCCACGCGCTGGGCGCACATCTACGTGAACCGCGGCAAGTGGGGCAAAGGGCTCCTCGCGCTCGTGGTGGTGGCGGCGCTGGCGTACGCCGCCTACTGGGCGCTGGTCGTAGCGCCCTACCGGCAGCTCACCAACGACCTAGCCACCGTGCACGCGCGCATCCTCGCGGTCAGCGAGGTGCCGACCGCGGACAGCCTGGCTAACACCCTTTACCAGCAGGCCCGCACGGCCGCCGAGCGCGGCGATAGGGCCGAGGCTCGCACCGCTTACCAGTCGCTGACCGACTTGCAAGCTCAGCTCGAGAGCACCTACGTCTTACGGATCTCGCCGGGGCCCGACACAGGCTTCTGGCGCATACCGGACGTGAACCTGGCCGCGCGCAACTACTACATAGTGGTCGACGCCATAGACGCCAACGGTCGCAACGTCAGCGTGCCCGTGCTCAACGAGGAAACGGGCGCCACGGAGCGCGTGTCGCAGTGGGGTCTCCGGGTGGACGAAGCCACCTTCGAGCGCGTGCGCCAGGACAAGATGGACGACGGCATCATCCAGAACTCTCACTTCGGCGAGAAGCGCGCGGGGTTCCTGGAACCCGACTACGCGTTCCCCACCACCGGCGCCGCCGTAACGGACTGGTCGGAGTGGTGAGCGCATGATGACGGGACGCCAGGTGCTCCAGGACATCCAGAAGGCGCTCGGCCAGGAGCAGCAGCGCTTGAAAGACGTCGATTCGCGCCTCAGCCGCAACAACGACGAGGTGCTGCAGCTGGACTCGCGCCGCGCCACCGAGCTGCAACGGCTCGCCCGGCTGCGGCTGCAGTTCCTCTCCACCGGCCAAGTAGCGGGCGTACCGGACGACACGGACCGCACCGTGCTCGCCCTCATCGAAACGCGCAACCAGGCGTACCAGCAGGTGCAGCAGCGCCTGAGCGCCCTGGAGGCGGACGCCGCCGTGCTCGAGGCGCGGGCGGGCGAGCTGGCCGACGAGCGGCAGCGCCTGACGGACGCCATAGGCGCGGCCGAGGAAGCCACGCAGAAGCGGCTCGAGGCCGACCTCGGCTACCAGGCCCAGCTCGCCCGAGCCCACGAAACCGAGCGCGTGGCAGCACAAGCCGACGCCAAGGCCACGCAGAGCGAGGAAGAGCTTGAGAACAAGGGCGCCGCCTACCGCGCGGACCGGCTCTTCATGTACCTGTGGGAGCGCGGCCACGGCACCAGCGCTTACCGGCCCGGCGGCGGGCTCTTCGGCCCGCTCATCCGCTGGCTCGACGACCGTGTTGCCAGGCTCATCGGCTACGCAGACGCCAGGCCGAACTTCCACCGCTTGCAGGAGTTACCGGAACGGCTCCGCGAGCACGCCGAGCGCGTCGAACAGCGCGCCGAGGACGAGTTCGAGAAGCTGCGGCAGCTCGACCTGCAGGGCCGCGTGGACGATGGCATACCTGAACTCGAGACGCAACTGGAGGAAGCCCAGCGGGCGCTAGACGAACTGCACGAGGCGCAAACGGCGCTGGCCGGCCGCAACCAAGAGGCGCTAGCCGAGCTCGGCACGTTCGCGCAAGGCACCGACACCAACTACCACAAGGCGGTCGAGCTCCTCCGCTCCGACCTGGAGGGTGCGCCCCTGCAGGTGCTGAAGAGCGAAGCGCTGGCCACCCCGTCGCCCGAGGACGACGTCATAGTGGCGCGCCTGCGCGACCTGAACGCGGAGCGCGACCGCAAGGCCCAGACCGGCGCCGAGCTGAAAGAGAGCGCCTCGCAGCACCGCAAGCGGCTAGCCGACCTGGAGAAGCTGCGCGCCGATTACACGCGCGCCGGCATGGACCAACCCAACTCCGGCTTCCGCGACACCCAAGCCATTTCAGGCGGCCTGAACCAATTCCTCACGGGGCTGCTGACCATCGAGGCGCTGTGGCGCCTCCTCAACAGCCAGCGCGTGCGCACCCCCACCAGCTCGAACCCCGATTTCGGTTCGGGCGGCTTCGGGCGCGGCACCGTGTGGGGCGGCGGCACGTCGCTCCCCCGCGGGCGCGGCTCCGGGTGGGGCGGTACGGGTGCGGACGTGGCGGGCGACGTCATAGGCGAGATCCTGGGCGGCCTGCTCGGAGGCCTGGGCGGGTCCGGCAGCTCCGGTAGCTCCGGCGGTTTCGGTGGCAGCGGCCGCTCCAGCAGCAGCCGCTCTAGTAGCGGGCGCAGCTCCAGCGGTTCGAGCAGCCGCAGCTCCGGTGGGAGCCGCAGTTCCAGTTCCGGCAGCGGACGCAGCTCGGGCGGCTTCCGCACGGGTGGGAGGGTAGGCGGCGGCAAGTTCAAGACCGGCGGCAAGTTCTGACCGGCCGAGGAGCCTCATGCGAACCAACGGCGAAGCTGATCCCGGCGCCACCACCGTCACCCTCATCCGCTACGACGCCGACACGTTCAACGAGGAAGAACTAGAGGACCTACACGACCTCGAGGCGAAGCTCGAAGAGGGCGGCGTGTGCTGGCTCAACGTAGCCAACGCCGGGTCAGATCATGCGGTCATAAGGCGTGTAGCCGAAGCGGTGAGTCTGCACCCGCTGGCACTGGACGACGTTCTGCACGAGGGCCAGCGGCCCCGCGCCGAGGAGTACGGTGACCACCTCTTCATGCTCATGCGCATGCTGCTTGTGCAGGACCTGGCGGTACCGCCCAGCAAGGAATCGGCGCAAGGCACGCGTTCCGGCCGCGCCGCTGGTGCGGCCCTCGACGGGCGCGCCACCGTGTCGGAAGACGACCAGGACGACGACGTCAATACGCCGCCAGGCGAGCCGAGCACCACCCAACCCGCCTCGGAAGCTAGCGATAACGACGGGCTTCACAGCGCCCAGGTGGCCCTGGTCCTGAGCGAAGGGCTGGTCGTCACCTTCTTAGAGACGGAACAGGACCCGTTCGACGAACTGCGTGAACGGCTCCGAGAGGCGCACGGCCCGGCGCGGGGCTTGGGGGCGGACTTCCTCGCCTACCGGCTCATTGACGTGGTGATAAGCCAGTACTTCACCGTGGTCGAGCGTTACGGCGACAACCTCGACGCGCTCGAGGACCAGATCCTCATGCACCCCTCGCGCGCTGCCTTCCGCCAGGTGAACGGCCTACGGCGCGACCTTATGCTCGCGCGGCGCGCCATCTGGCCGCTGCGCGACGCCATGGCGCGCCTCCTCCAACCCGAATCAGAGTTGCTCAGCCCCGAGACCATCACTTACGTGCGCGACGCGCAGAGCCACGTCATGCAGGTGATAGAGACGCTAGAGCTCCTCCGGGAGATGCTCACGGGCCTGCACGACATCTACCTCACGGCGCTGAACACACGCATGAACGACATCATGAAGGTGCTCACCATCATCTCCACCATCTTCATCCCGCTCACGTTCCTGGCCGGCATCTACGGCATGAACTTCGAGAACCAGCCCGAATACGGCTGGCGCTGGGCGTACCCGGGCCTGTGGGGGCTGATGATCGTTCTGGTGGTGGGCATGCTGGTGCTCTTCAGGCGGAAACGCTGGCTCTGACGGGCGGGTGGGCCGTGGAAGCCGGCCGCCCCGGCGCCTAACGAATTGGTGTCCGACGGTAGCAGGCGGCGCAGGGGGGTGCGTGCTACACTCCGCCGCATGCGCGTGGCCATAGTGGGCGCGACCGGCGCCGTCGGACAAGAACTCCTCGCACTTCTAGAGGAGCGCAGCTTCCCGTTAAGCGCGCTGCGCCTCTTCGCCTCAGCCCGCTCCGCGGGGCGCAAGGTCAGCTTCCGCGGCGAGACGCTCCGCATGGAGGAGCTGCCGGCAGATCACGACTTGGGCGCCGATATCGTCTTCTCCAGCGCTGGCGGGTCGCTCTCCAAGGAGCGCGCCTGGCAGTGGGCCGAGCACGGCGCAACGGTGGTGGACAACACCTCCGCGTGGCGCCTGGACCCGCGGGTGCCCCTGGTGGTGCCCGAGGTGAACGCGGACGCCGCCGCCGCCAACACCGGCATTATCGCCAACCCCAACTGCTCCACCATCATCGCCCTCATGGCGTTAGCGCCCCTGCACCGCGCCTTCGGGCTCAAGCGCGCCACCGTGGCCACCTACCAGGCGGTCTCCGGCGCGGGCGCGGCCGGCATCTGGGAGCTGCGCGATCAGTCCGCGGGCGCCCTGGCCGCCGAGCAGGCACCGAGCGGCGAGCCCGCCGGTTTCGAGGCGCAACCCGAGAAGTTCCAGCACCCCATAGCCTTCAACCTCTTCAGTCACGACAGCGCTGTGGGCGAGGACGGCTACAACGAGGAGGAGCGCAAGCTCACCCTGGAGTCGCGCAAGATACTGGACGCGCCTGACCTGGCCATAAGCGCCACCTGCGTGCGCGTGCCGGTGTTCCGGGCCCACTCCGAGGCCATCCACGCCGAGTTCGCGCGGCCCGTCTCCGAAGCGGAGGCCCGCGCGGTGCTGAGCGCCGCCCCGGGCGTGCGGGTGGTGGATGACCGCCAGGGCAACACGTTCCCCATGCCCATAACCGCCACCGGCCAGGACGAGACGCTGGTGGGCCGCATCCGCAGCGACTCGAGCCTGCCGGGCGGCGTGGCGCTCTTCGTGGCGGGCGATCAGATTCGCAAAGGCGCCGCGCTTAACGCGGTGCAGATAGCCGAACTGCTAGCCGCTGGCTGAGCCGCGGCCGCTAAGCTAGTTACTCGGCGCTCCCGGTACTTGGCGCTCCCGGTACTTGGCGCTCCCGTTACTGAACGAGCCTGTTACCTAATAATCCTGTCACTCAACGATCCTGCCGGTGGAGCGGTAGACCAGGTAGGCGCCCCACTCGCGCACCACGCGGTCAAGTGCCGCCAGCCGCTCGCCTATGCGCACCTCGAAGCGCGGGCTGATGCGCTGGGTCGTGCGGTAGTCGACCGGGTACGGCGTCAGCGTCCAGCCCTGCGTCCTGAACGTGAGGTACGCCCGCGGCATGTGCAGCGCGCTCGTGACCAGCAACCAGGTGGAGCCCGGTGCGGGCCGCACCTGCTCGATAGCGAGGAGCGCCTCCTCGTAAGTGCTGCGCGCCTCACCCAGGTAGTGCACCTGCCGGGTGGCCAATTCGGGCCCGAACAGCAGACGCTGGTCGCCGGGACCACGCCACTCGTTGCTCAGAACGTCGCTGAAGAGCCCGGTGAACACCAGTGTTGCGTCCGGATAGGCGCGTGCCAGGGCTAGCCCGGCCAGCATGCGTTCGCCAGCACCGTCCAGCGTCAACTGGTCGCGGTCCTGCGACACCCGCCAGTCCACGGAACCGCCCAGCACCACGACGCCGTCCACGGCCGCTGGCATGACGGCGGGCACTGGGTAGCGGTTCTCAAGGGGCACCGCGAGGTACTGGTCGAGGGGTAGGAGCAGCAGCGCGAGGAGCAGCAGCACGGGTGGGAACATGAGCGCCCCGGCGAGCCGCCCGGCGCGCGCCCGCGCCGCTACGTACGCCAGCACCAACAGCACCGCCACCAGCGAGCTGGGCGTCAGGAGCCACCAGACGGCCTCGTTCATCTCAGAACATCATTACTCACCTACGCGCAGGGTGCGCCCTGCAAGCCGGCCGCGTGAGCGTCGGGAACGGGCCGCAGGCCACGCGGTGCGCGCGCGTCGGCTATCCTGCTGTCAAACTCGCGCAATGGTCCGACTCGGCGCCCCCGCCCGGCAGAGCTGGGTAACAAGCCCGTACGAGCGGATCAGCCGCCTACAGGAGACCCGATGAAGCTTGCCATCATCACCGACTCGACCAGCGACCTGACGGCCGAGGAACTGCAGCGCCTGCAGGTCGAAGCCGTGCCGCTACACGTGAACTTCAAGGGCAAGACCTGGCAGGATTGGGCCGAGATCTCGCCGGCCGACATCATCGCCGGCGTGAAGGCCGGCGCCGACCTGCCCTCCACCAGTCAGCCCAGCCCCGCTGAGTTCTCCGCCGCTTACGACCGCGCTATCGCGGGTGGCGCCGAGGCCATCCTCGTCATCACCATCAGCTCTAAGATCTCCGGCACCCTGCAGTCCGCCACCATCGCGGGCGAGGGCGCCAGTGTGCCTGTGACCGTGTTCGACAGCCTGGCCGCCAGCTTGGGTCACGGCGAGATGGTGCGCGTGGCCTCCCGCATGCGCGGGGCCGGCGCGTCGCTGGACGAGATAGTGGCCGCCATCAGCAAGGTGCGCGACACGAACTTCGTGGTCTTCACCGTGGGCACGCTCGAGTTCCTGCAGAAGAACGGCCGCATAGGTCGCGCCAGCGCGTTCCTGGGCGGTCTACTCAACGTGAAGCCGCTGCTCACGCTGGACAATGGCGTGGTCGGCCCGCTGACCCGTGCGCGCGGCATGAAGAAGGCGCAGCAGGAGATGGTGGACCGCTTCAAGGCTTACGCCGATGCGCAGTCAGGCCCCGTGGTGCTGAACCTCATCCACGTGCAGGACGCCCCGGCCGCCGAGGGCCTGCGCGCCGCCATTGACGCAGCGGGTATCAAGTACGAGTTCGGCGGCTACCACGAGATAGGCGCCGTCATCGCCAGCCACACGGGCCCCAACACGTTCGGCCTGTACACCCACCTGGCCGTCTAAACGCTTTCTGTGCACGTTCGGGGCGGTCCGGCCTTAGCGCCTGGGCCGCCCCGAAGGCTTGGGTTTAGAACCTGAGCGTGCCCCGGCTGGCGTCGAGCACCACCGTCAGGGTGGTACCGGCCAGTTCGTCCTGTTCGGCCTCCACTTCAAGCGTGGCCTGCCCCTGGTTCGGGGACGGCGGGTTGGAGGCCACGTTGATGAAGCCGCTCAGCGGTCCGCCCGACAGGTTGAAAGTGCCGAGCGCAGCGCTGCTCACGTCGTAACTGCAGGTGGTGGCTGTGCAGCTGCTGCGGTTGAGGACCACTGCGCCCGCGGTGCTGAGAGCGAACTCGGTGCGGTCGTTAGGGGCAGCCGACGCGTAATCGGCGGCGCCGTGCCGCATGCGCACGGTGAGGTTGGCGCTGCTCAGCGTGATGGTGGCGGGCCCGTCCCGGTCGTTGAGAACCGCGCTGGACAGGCGGATCTCGTTCTCGATGACCTTGGGCGCCAGCGGCAGCGACTGCTCGAAGTCTGGGAACTCGAAAGCCCCGCTGGCGGTGCCGGTCACCGCGGCGGGCGCTAGCGCTGCGGCGGCGCCCGCGAACTGCACCGCTACGGACGTGCCGTGGAGCCCGAACGGGTCCGTGGTCTGCTGCGGCGGTATGAGCGCGCCGCACGCCGCCAGCAGCCCCACCAGGGCTACAGCGCAGGTAGCGCTTACGGCGCGGCGTGCTAGTGCGCGCGCTCCGAGTTCGTGTGCCGTGTCGTTACGGTTGATGTGGTGCATGGGCTCCTCACTTCCGTTGCCCGCCCGGCCCAACAGCCGAGCGCCTGGCCGACGCGGCGGTGCAACGCCACGGACCACCGCCAACGGGCGCCCGTCTGGAGCTGCGCCGCGACGTAACCAAGCTCCACCGGGGTGCCGGGTCACGGCAACGCTAGCACCGTGCTGCCCAGCGCTAACGTGCGATAGGCACCATGGCCTAGAGGTCCTAGGCGCGCGTCCAAGTACATGACGCGGGCTGTGGCCGCGGCGCCTAGCCTGGACGCATGTTCGCGGTCGCTCATTCCGCCACCGTGGTGGGCGTGGACGCCATACCTGTGCGGGTCGAGGCGTACGTCTCCAGTGGTTTGCCCAGCTTCACCGTGGTCGGGCTACCAGGCGCGGCGGTGCAGGAATCGCGCGAGAGGGTGCGGGCGGCGCTCAAGCAGTTGGGGCTGCCGCTGCCGCCCAGCCGCATCGTGGTCAACCTGGCCCCCGCCGACGTCCGTAAGGAG
>JBBAFX010000098.1:0-8429 GCA_041655195.1 Trueperaceae bacterium | reverse complement strand
GCCGCTCATCGCCAGCAGCATCATGAGCAAGAAGCTGGCGGGCGGGGCGCACGCCATGGTGCTCGACGTGAAGGTGGGTTCCGGCGCTTTCATGAAGACGGTCGACGAAGCGCGCGCGCTGGCCGAGGCCATGGTGGCCATAGGCCGCCACGCTGGCCGCGAAGTGCGGGCCGTTCTGTCCGGCATGGCGCAGCCTCTAGGTCACATGGTCGGTAACGCCCTGGAGGTCGACGAGGCCGTGCGCTGCCTGCGGGGCGAAGGGCCGAAAGACCTGCTGGAACTGTGCCTCACGTTGGCGAGCGAGGTACTAACGGCGGCCGGTCTACCTGGTGAGCGCGAGCAGCTAACGGCAGCTATAACCAGCGGGCGAGCTTACGAGAAGTTGGAAGAGTGGGTTGCGGCGCAAGGAGGCGACGTGAGCGCGCTGGGGCGCCTGGAGCGCGCACCGGACCAGTGGCAACTGAAAGCGCAGCGCACTGGGGTCCTCGCCCGGGTGGACGCGCTGCCGGTCGGGCGCGCCGCAGGCGTGCTGGGCGGCGGCCGAGCCCGCAAGGACGATCAGATCGACATGGGTGTCGGCGTGGAGCTCCACGCCAAGGTAGGTCAACCGGTCAGGGCGGGCGACACCTTGGCCACCCTGTATCACCGTGGCGGCCGCGGGCTCGAGCAGGCGCAGTCTCTTATGACAGAAGCGCTCGTTGTGGCGGACCAGACCGACCCAGCGCCGCTGGTCATCGAAGTCGGTATCGGGCGGTAGCCGCTCGCCTTGACACTCTGCGGCTTGCGGGGCTACACTTATCTTTGCGTCTGAACGACGCGGGGTGGAGCAGTCTGGTAGCTCGTCGGGCTCATAACCCGAAGGTCACAGGTTCAAATCCTGTCCCCGCAACCAAATCGCAAGCGTGTGGCCCTGGGTGCAAACCCGGGGCCACACGCTTTTAATGGCTCTCACGGAGTGGCAGCGCGTGCGCCTCCTCCAGACTTCGGTTCCGCCCCGCGGGGCGGGATACGATGGCTACCTTGAGAACCTCGGTAATCCAATGAAGAACCGCCTGAAGACCGCCTTTAACCAGAATCCTCGCGCCGCGCGTACCGGCGTCCCCGCCACCGACCGTAAGCTCTCGCCCCTGGCACTGCTGGCGGTGGTCGGGTCGCTCATGACCATGTCGGCGCTCGCCACAGACATCATGCTGCCCGCCTTCCCCGCCATGGCCGAGCACTTCAGGGTGGACGAGGCGAGCATCCAGCTGGTGGTGAGCGTGTTCATGGTCGGGTACGCCCTGCCCCAGCTACTCATCGGCTCGCTAGCGGACAAGTTCGGGCGCCGTAAGGTGCTGCTCGGCGGCCTGGCCGTCTACTTCGCTGGCTCGGTCATCTGCCTGGTGGCTCCGAACCTCACCTTCCTGCTGATCGGCCGGTTCGTGCAGGGGCTCGGCTGCGCCACCGGTCCCATCCTCTCCCGCGCCGTGCTGCGGGACCTATACAGCGGGGCGCAGCTGGCCCGCATGATGTCGTACGCCATGATCGTCTTCTCCGCCGCGCCGCTCCTGGCGCCCTCCATCGGGGCGCTCATGATCCGCGTGTGGTCGTGGGAATCCACCTTCGTGTTCCTGCTGCTGGTGGCGGTCGCGCTGGCGCTGGTGGTGCTCTTCGTGCTGCCCGAGACGTTGCGGGAACCCGACGCCAACGCGCTCAAACTCGCCAGCGTGTGGCATAACGTGCGCGCCATCCTCGCCGACCCGCGCTCGGGCTGGTCGGTGGCGTTCCTAACCTTCGTGTACGGCGGGCTCATGGCCTACCTGCTGGCCTCGCCGAGCATCTACATAAGTCACTTCGGGCTCGGACCGGAAGGGTTCGCCATAGTGTTCGCCATGGTGGCCACGACGTCGCTCCTTACGCAGCCCATCAACGCGCGGCTGCTGAGGCGCTATGGACCGCAGCAGATAGCCGGCGTGGCCCTGCCCGGCTACCTTTTCGCTGGTCTCCTGCTCCTCAGCCTGTCGCTGCTTGATGTGCTCACACTGCCGCTCTTCGTGATCTGCATGATCACGTTCTTCGCCTCGTTCTCGTTCGTGATGGGTAACGGCACCACCATGCTCCTAGACCCGCACAGGGCGCGCGCCGGCGTGGCGTCGGGTCTCATGGGCTTCCTGCAACTGGCAGTGGGCACCGCCTTGGGCACGCTCATAGCGCACTACGCCACCGGCGACCCCCGGGCTCTGGCCGTGGGCTTCATAATCCTGGGGATCCTTTCCTACCCCACCTTCCGCATGGCCCTCAAGCCGCGTGGGCGTACCGAAGAACGCCCCGCCTGACGTTTACTATGAGTGCAGCAACTCGACGCTCGAGAGGATGACAAGAGGTTGACGGAAACGCCAGAGGACCAGAACACGCTACTCCCTGCCCCTGAGGAGGCCGGCACCCGCTCCGGCTTCGTGGCCATAGTGGGTAAGCCCAACGTGGGCAAGTCCACGCTGCTCAACACCATGTTGGGCGTGAAAGTGGCGCCCATAACCCCCAAACCGCAAACCACGCGGCGCGGCGTGCGCGGGGTTTACACGCAGGAAGGCCGGCAGCTGGTGTTCGTGGACACGCCGGGCTTCCACCGCGGCAGCAAGTCCGCGCTGGACCAGGCCATGCACCGCGCCGTGCGCGACGCTATAGAGGACGTCGACGCCGTGCTGTGGGTGGTTGACCTACGGCGCCCACCTAACGACGAGGACAAGCAGGTCGCCCGGCTGCTCGGCAACCTGCGGGAGACCCCCATCATCCTCGTGGGCAACAAGGTCGATGCCGCCAAGTACCCGGAGGAGGCGCTGCAGCTCTACAAGGACCTGGCGCCGCAGGTGGAGCGCGCCCTGGCCATCTCCGCCCTCAACGATCCGAAGGCCGTGTACGCCCTGCGCGAGGACCTCATGGACCGCCTGCAGGAGGGCCCCTTCTTCTTCCCCGCCGACATCCGCTCCGACCAGACGCGTGAGGAGTGGGCCGCCGAGCTCATCCGCGAGGCCGCCATGATCCACTTGCGCGAGGAACTGCCTTACAGCGTGGCGGTGCAGGTAGTGGAGTGGACGGAGCCCGAGGAGGAGGACCGGCCCGTGGTGATCGCGGCCGAGATCTGGGTCGAGAAGAGCGGGCACCGCCGCATTGTCATAGGCAAGGGCGGCGCCATGATCAAGGAGATCGGCAAGATGGCCCGCAAGCAGCTCGAGATCTTCATGCAGGAACGGCTTTACCTCGAGCTGGAAGTGGTCGTGCGCAGCGACTGGCGCGAGGACCGCGAAGCGTTGCGCGAGCTCGGCTACGAGCCTTGAGCATCGCTGCCCGCTGGCGCGCCATCACGCGCCTGCCCGCACCCCGCGGCCGGGACGCCATGCCCGGCGTATACCAGGTGGCAGACGCCGAGAAGCGCATCATCTACATCGGTCAGTCCGCTACGGACGTGCCGAACCGGTTGCGGCAGCACCTGGCCAGCAAAGGCTGCGTGGCTCAGCACGCGGCCTACTGGCGTTACGCCTACAGCCGCGTGCCGCAGGCCGAGGAGGCGGAACTTCTGGCCGCTTACCTAGCGGAGCACGGCGAACTGCCCCCTTGTAACCGGGCCACACCGCTCCAGCGCGACGCCTCGCGGCGCGCGGCTGAACTCTTCGGTTCGGCCTCCGAGTAGCCTCAGCCAGGCGCCCTGCTCTCATCTTGGCGCCACACTCTTAACCAACCAGTAAGGCTTCGTGAGTCTGGCGTGACCGTTGCCAATAAACCCCATGGCCATCGGCCTAGAGTGAAAACTGCGACTTGTGAGCCCGTTTTGACCGTGTTATAACCGGGCAGGCGAGGAGTAAGTACGTCTTCTCAGATTTCGGTTTGGAGGGTTTAAATGCGTAAGTTCCTGATTGCCCTGATCGCCGTCGTCACCCTCGGCGCCGGTACCGCTTTCGCTCAGTCTGGCTACTGGGCCGGCTTCAGTGTCGGTTACCCGGGTGCCGCACTTCACTTCGGCATCGAAGATGTAACGCCGAACCTGTCGATCCGCGTGAACGCTGGCTACAACTACATCGGTAGCGGCTTCGCTCTGGGCGCCGACGCCCTGTACGACCTGCCGGTCGACATGGGCACCACCCCCATCGACGTGTACGTCGGCGGCGGCGTTGGTCTCGGCATCGGCTCCGGCATCGACGTGGCCATCAACGCCTTCGTCGGTGGCGAGTTCCGCCTCGTGGACGCTGGCCTGCCCCAGGGTGGCGTCTTCCTCGAAGCCGGCCCCTCGTTCTCGCTGAGCCCCTTCCGCTTCGGCATCATCGGCCGTCTCGGCTTCAACTACCACTTCTAAGCCCCGCTTAGAACCTGTAGACAAGTAAATCAGAGGAGCCCCGCGGCGAACCGCGGGGCTCCTCCTCATTGGTACGGACCTCGTTGGAACGGGTGTTGGTACGGACCCAGCCCGTTCATGCCTAGGCCCGTGCGCCGCCCTCTACCCCACCAGGTAGAGCAGTTCCATGATGGCGCCCGGTATGTCGGCGGCCTTCAGGCCGCGCTTCTTGATGCTGAAACCCGGCGGGTACGTGGTGGGCTCAACCGAGAACGGCAGGCTCTTCATGCGCTTGGCGTCGTAATCGAGCGTCTCCAGGGCCGTGTCGAAGCTGAGCTGCACGTCGGTCATGTGCTCCTTGATGGTAGCCACGCCCTTAGCACCGGCCAGGAGCCGCAGCCGGGCTAGATCGACGAACGCCTTTACCTCCGCCGGGAAGGGCCCGTACGCCTCGCGCATCTCGCGCGCCACGTGGCTGACCTCCGCCAGGTTTATCGTCTCGGCCAGACGCCCGTAGTAGTTGATCCGTACGGCGTCGTCCTGGATGTAAGTGGGGCTCAGGCGCGCGTCGAGGTCCAGGTCCACCGTCACTTGCGGCACCTGCTCCTTGCGCTGCTCGCCCTTCAGCTTGGCGATCTCTTCCGCCAGCATCTCCGTGTAGACCTCTAAGCTCACGGCGCTCACGTGACCGTGCTGCTCGGGCCCGAGCAAGTTGCCCACCCCGCGGATCTCCATGTCCTTCTCGGCCAGCAGGTGCCCGGAGCCGAGGTCGTTCAGCTCGGCGATGGCGTACAGGCGCCTTTGAGCCTGCTCCGTCAGCCGGCCCGGGTAGAGCATGTACGCCCACGCCTCGGTTTGGCGCCTGCCCACGCGGCCGCGCAACTGATAAAGCTGCGCCAGCCCGAGCCGGTCGGCGCGCTCGATGACGAGCGTGTTGGCGCCACTGATGTCGAGGCCGGACTCCACGATGGTGGTGGAGAGGAGCACGTCGTAGGCGCCCTCCTCGAAGCCGATCATGATCTCCTCCAGCTCGCCCTCGTTCATCTGCCCGTGCGCCACGCCGACGCGCGCCTCCGGTACCAACTGGTTGAGGGTGCGAGCCCTGAGGCCGATGCTGCCGATGCGGTCATGGATGTAGAACACCTTGCCGCCGCGCTCCAGTTCGCCGAGGATGGCCTCGCGCACCACCATGGGGTCGTAAGGCTGCAGGACCGTCTGTATGGGCTTGCGGCCCTCCGGGGGCGTGCTTATCTGCGACACGTCGCGCAGGCCCACCAGGCTCATGTACAGCGTGCGAGGGATGGGTGTAGCCGACAGGGAGAGCACGTCGAGGTTGGCCTTCAGGCCCTTGAGGCGTTCTTTCTGGCCCACCCCGAAGCGGTGCTCCTCGTCCACCACGAGTAGCCCTAGGTTCTTGTAGACGATGGCCTCGTTGAGGAGCCGGTGCGTGCCCACCACCACGTCGACCTTGCCTTCCTTGAGGCCCGTGAGGATGTCTCGCGCCTGCGCGTCGGTGGTGAAGCGCGAGAGCATCTCGACCCGCACCGGCAGGCCCGCGAAGCGCTCCTGGAACGTCAGGTAGTGCTGCCTGGCCAGCACGGTGGTGGGCACCAGCACCGCAACCTGCGCGGCGCTGCCGAGCGCCCGGTGCGCGGCGCGGATGGCCACCTCCGTCTTGCCGAAACCCACGTCGCCGGACACCAGTCGGTCCATGGGCACCGGCTTGGCCATGTCGGCCAGCACCTCCGTCACGGAGCGCGCCTGGTCCGGAGTCAGCACGAAGGGGCAGTTCTTCTCGATCAGCTCGTCCCATTCGGCATTGGGTGGGAAGGGGGTGCCGTCGCTGACCTGCCGCTGGGCGTAAGTCTTGATGAGTTCCGCCGCCAGCAGCTCCGCGCTGGCCCGCGCCTTCTCGCGCGCCCGGGCCCATTCGTTCGTGCCGAGGGTGGAGAGGCGCGGCGGGTCGTCCGTGGTGCCCGGATGGCGGCGCAGCAGCGGCAGCAGTTCGACGGGTAGGTAGAGCTTGCCCTCGCCCGCGTAACGGAGGTTCAGGTAGTCGCGCGTGACGCCCACCACCTGCCGCGCCTCGAGGCCCAGGAAGCGACCGATGCCGTGATCCGGGTGGATGAGGTAGTCACCCACGGTCAGCTGCGAGGCGTCGGCCACGCGCTTGCCGCCCACGTGGCGCGGTTTGCGGTCGCCCTGGTAGCCGTACAGCAGCTCCTCGGTGACCACCACTTCCTTGGTGGCGTCGTCCTTGTAGCCACCCAGGGGGCCGCGGGCCAGCAGCAGGGACACCTGCCCGGGGTGCGGCTCCACCCGGTTGCGCCAGTGCGATTCCACCGAATCGATCACGCGCTCTCGCAGGTAACGGCCGGTGCGCTCGAACTTCAGAAGTAGCTGCACCGAGTAGCCGTCCTTCAGCCACATGTGCAGGTCGGCGGTGAAATCGGAGAGCTTGCCGCGGTAGTAGCCGAGCGGTTCCACCGGCGCGGGCGCCTCGTGGGCCGTCAACGGGTCACGCCCGAACGACACCGTGGGCCGCCCCGCCAGATGCGTCCAGAACCACTCCGCCGTGGTCTCGCTCATATCGCTCGGATACAGCTCGGGGGCATCCAGGTAGAGCGTGCCGGGCAGCTTCTCAAGCAGGTGCGCCGTCCACTCGTCGCGCTCTAGGTTCTCAAGGCTGCGCGGCGCGAGCAGGAAACTGTCGGCAGCTTCACCGTTCACGCTCACGGCGTCCAACTCCGCGCCGAAGAACTCGAGGCGCAGCGTGCCCTCGCCGTCACCCACTGCGTCCGTCGGCCCGTCCGGCCCGGCGGCCTCCTCCGTCAGGTAGACGGTGACGGTGTCGCCGCGCACCACGAAGCCCGGCGCCTCGTCGCGTTCGTAGCCGTACTGCACCAGCCGCTCGAGTAGGTCGTCGCGCTTGTAATCGCGGCCCTTGGCCAGCTCGAGCGCGTACAGCTCCGGCGCGCGTGGGAAGGCTCGCAGGGCGTGGTCCAGGCTGAGCACCACCTTCTCGCGCTTGTCGTGCCAGTCGGCCAGGCTCGGGTTCACGCTGCGCAGCGCGCCGAACACGTGCGTGTCGGAGTAAAGCTCCAGGCGCGCCTCGGTGGTGAGCAGCACGGCTGGCCCCGGGTCACGGGCGAACATAGCCAAGCGCGCCACGGTGGGTACGCCCAGGTAACGCACCGCCATGTGCGCCGGGCCGCTGGTGGGCGCCGGCGTAACGGTGGCTGCGGTCGGTTCGGTACTGCTCATGGCCTCTGTAACTCCTCCGGCCCCGGGCGCCTGGCCTGCCAGCGCCTTACGGCGGGAACCAGGCATGCCCGGGCCTCGAACGCGCCCTTATCTAGGGCTCGTCCGGGTCCGTCTCGGGGTGCTCGAGCGCCAGCTTGTACGCCTCGTTACGGGGCACGCCAAGCGCGCTCAACGCTTCACGCAGAAGCCTACCGCGAACGCCCGCGCCGGCCAGTAAGGTCGCCACTTCCGTGGGGCGACCCTCGTCCTCCGGCGGCTCGTCCGCGGGCGCCACCACTATCACGATCTCGCCACGCACTTGCCCCGCCGCGAAGCGCGCCACCAGCTCCGCTAGGCTGCCACGCGCGGTCTCGTGATGCAGCTTGCTCAGCTCGCGGCTGACGCTGGCGCGCCGTTCCTGCCCGCAGGCGTCGGCCAGGTCCTCCAGCGTGCCCACCAAGCGGTTCGGCGCCTCGTAGATGATGCTGGTGGCTGTGGAGGCCGCCACGTGCGCCAGCCGGCGCCGGCGCTCCGCGCCTTTGCGGGGCAGGAACCCTTCGAAGGTGAAGCGCGCGGTGGGTAACCCGGACTCCACCAGGGCAGGTACGAAGGCCGTGGCGCCCGGGAGCACCTCGACCTGCACGCCCATCTCTAAAGCCACGCGCACGAGGTCGGCGCCGGGATCACTGATACCGGGGGTGCCGGCGTCGGTCACGTACGCCACGTGCTCGTAGCGCTCTAGCAGCGGCGCTGCGCGGCTCTCCATGGTGTGGGCGTCGAGGCGTTCGAGTTTGGTGGTCACGCCGTAGCGGTCCAGCAGGGTGCGGCTATGGCGGGTGTCCTCAGCCGCTACGACGTCGGCCGCCATCAGCACCTCCAC
>JBBAFX010000097.1:0-8447 GCA_041655195.1 Trueperaceae bacterium | reverse complement strand
AGGGCGGCCCGCTCGCGGTCCGTGTAGAACGGCGCCTCACGCCAGGCGGGCAGTACGTGCAGGCGCTGCTCCGTTTCGCCGCCGGCGCGCGCGTCCTTGCTGTGCATGTCTAGGCAGTAGGCGCAGCCGTTGAGCTGAGAGGCGCGCATCTTCACCAGCTCGAGTAGGGAGTGCTCCAAGCCCGAGTGCCGCACGTAAGCTTCTAACCTACCGAGCGCGGCGACGCCTTCCCTGGCTAAGCCGCCGTAGTCCAAACGCTGCTTCATGACGTTCCTCCTTACCGGTACGGTACCGGCCGCCAGGAGCCAAACGAGCGGCCGAGTTGACCGACGCGCGCCCCTGAGATCGCACACTTTAAGTTCCATCTAATGCACCGCCCGTTATGACTCAGGCGAGGAGGAAAGCATGCAACTGCCACGTCCGTCCAGCCGCCCGCATGCGCTCAAGAGCGCCTCGCTACTTCTCATCACGCTCCTGGTCAGCCTGGTCGCCTCCAGCGCCGCGGCCCAGGACTCGCCCAAGCTCGCCGATCGTTGGCTGCGGGTTCAACAGAGTCCCTACTTCGGTCAGGTACCTCTCTTCGCGGGCGACGTTGCTAGCGTCACCCTGTTAGCGGGGCCTGAGGACAAGCGGATCGAGGAGCGCACTTGGCGGTTCAACGACCAAGGCTGGCCGCTCAACACAGAAACTACCCTCAACCCGGGCCCTAACGCCTTCGAGTTCACCAGCACGTGGAGCTACGGCTCAGACGGGCTACTCAACCGGATAGAGATCGGCGGGCCGTCGTCGTTCGTTTGGTTCCTGTCCTGGGGCCCGTCGTCGCTAGAGGTCAACGCGGACCCCACCCGCTGGGAGTACACGTACGACCCTGAAGCCGACGTGCTGACCGAGTTGGAGACCAACCAGCACGGACAGGTGCAACGCGTTTACGAGTTCCACGCCGACGGCTCGTTCGAGTACGTGTATTACGTCCGGGGCGAGGATGGCGAGTGGGAGGCGGGCAGCACAGGTTCCGTGAGCGCCGACAACATCACGCTCCTCACGGTTGCGGCCACCATCACCAACACGCTAACCATCCAGGAGCGCGACGATGCCGGCAACCCCATCCTCGCCGAGCGCGTTACGGAAGGGTCTCACGAGGCGGTCACGCCGCTCGCCTGGCTTATCGACTACCGCTAGGGCCTCGTCACTCCAGCCAGGCCAGCACGTAATCGACCAGCGGGTTTGCTAACTCCGGTCAGACCCTCTCCCGCAGGTCCTATTGCTGGCAGGCGCTCTACCGGCTTCAGCATGGTCTAGCGTAGTAAGCATGGAGAACGAGACGACCATCATCGAGTCCGCCGCCGCTAAGCCCGCTCATGTAATGGCCGTTTACCTGACGTTCCCAGATGAGGGGACCGCCCGCAACGTCTCGCTTGCTCTTGTCGAGCGCCGCCTTGCCGCCTGCGTGAACGTGTTGCCCGCTGGCTCGTCCGTGTACCGGTGGCACGGCGACGTGGTGACGGAATTGGAGGTGGTGGCGTGGGCTAAGACGACCAGGGAGAAGCTCGCCGCGCTAGTCGACGCAGTGAAGCAGCTGCACCCTTACGACCTGCCGACCATAGTGGCGTACCCGGCCGTTGGAGGACTGCCCGGGTACCTGGACTGGGTGGAAGCAGAGACCGCGTGATGCTCAGGGCAACACGGTTCTAGGGGCGAAGCTCAGGGCAACACGGTGAAGGTGATGAACTCCTCGATGATGTGCGTATCTACGGACAGCACGCGCCAGATCAGCGCGTAACTGCCTGGAGCCAGCGGTTCATTGAGGCGCAGTTCGAACTTCTCTTCCGTGCCCCTGGCCGGTTGGAGTTCGAAAGCTATCTCGCCCTCGACCTCACCGCGGGCGGTCAGCGCCTCGCTGGCGATCTGGGCGGCGAGGGCGTTGAGCCGCATGCTGAAGGTAGGGTCCTCAACGTCCAGCGTGTGCTCAATCGGCACTAGTTTGAAGGTGGAGAAGGCCAGTTCCACGCCTTCCGTGAACTCGAGCGTTATGACGCTGGGGGCGTCAGCGGCCGCTACGACGCTGTCGGCGGCTGGCACCGAGGCGGCGAGGTGAGCGTGCGCGCTAGCCACGCCGAGCGTGCCGGCCAGCACCAAAGCGAGAAGTAACCTCATCACGGAACTCTGATGGAAGCGCCGTCTAGTACGGCGGGATCGCTGTGGGCGGGCTCGTCGAAGTGCTCCTCGAACTCGATCTCGCCGATGAAGCCGCTCACGCGGAAGGTGTAGTTGCCGGAGACGGTGGGGATGAAGTCGCCCGTGTACCAGCCTTCCTTGGCGGCGTTGGCGCGCAGGGTGAGCTGCAGTTCGGTGCCGTCGGGCGCTATGACCCAGGCCAAAATGCTGCGCTCGAGGCCCAGCATGGGTTCGTTGTCGGCGTTGCGGATGGCGAGGTCGATACCGTTGATCTGACCGGAGTAGGCGGGGTTCACGAGGTAACCCACGATCACGCGGTAGGCGCCGTCGCCGACTTCCTTGCTTTGGTGCGCCAAGGCGGAGCTGCCGGCCAGGGCCAGGGCGAGCAGAGCGGTCACGAGTTTGTTGCGGAAGGTCATGGTCATCTCTCCTTCAAGTACTCGATGAACCCTTGTAGGTTCTCGAAGGCGTTCACTCCAGCGTCCGCGGAGTGAGGTAGGGGGCTGGTGCTGAGCCACCCGGTGGCCACTAAGACCGCCGCCAGCAGGGCGAGCTCGACTGTTATCCCGGCGCGCAGGCCGTTGGAGCCTGGGCGCTTGAGGGTGAGGGGAACGAGCCTTAACCGGTTCCAGGCGGCGCAGGCGATTACGGTTATAACGATCGCTACTTTGACCAGCCAGGAGCGGGCGTAAGGCGAGGCAACGAAACTGGGCGGGTCGGATAGGTGCACTAGCGTGCTGACGACGCCGGTGAACGCCATGGCGATAACGGCCGCGAGCCCGATGGCGGAGAGCCGCGCCACAGCTTCGGAGCGCAGTTCATGCGCGGCTGGCGTCCAGATGGCGCTGGCGACCACCGTAATGAGCGCCCCGAGCCACGCGGCGACCGCCACGTAGTGCAGCCAGTCGACCACCATCGGACCAACGCCGCCCATGGCCGCAGCGTGACTGGAGTAGCTGAAACTGAAGAGCAGCGCCAGCGCTAGCAGGGCTTTCGGGAGCGCGAGGCCCTCGCCCGGCCTTATGAGCAGCAGAACGCCCAACACCAGTGCGACCCCGCTGCGCAGCAGCGCGGCGTTACCGTGCCGGGTGCTCTGCAGGTAGTAAACGAAGTTGTCCCAGTCCACGAACCCCAGCAGGCGCCCCAGGTTGGCGACTATCTCGTACGCGCTCAGCGCGATGACCAAGGCCGTGAGCACCAGCATGACCACCCGCCACGCGCGTGGTGGCGGCGCCACGCCCACCAACGTTGGCGCGAGCGCGCTGCCGGCCAGTAACGCGGCGGACAGGAGTAGCGAGGCCTTGATTGCGATCACGATCTGTTCATTCTCCAGCTAGTGTCAGCACGTGAGGGCACAACCGTCATGGCCGTACCCGTGAACCGCACGTGCGCCCGGGGGTACTTTGCAGTGCCTGGCTGCTGCACGAGTGGTCCGGGCTGTTCACGCCATCCAGCATAACTGTGATATTTTGGTATATGCAACATGACTTAACAGAGTTGCGTACGGCAGCGTAACTAGCTGTGCAAGGAAAGGAGACCCTGTGAGAACGCCCGCGGAACGCCAAGCCCAGATCCTCAAGTGGCTGGACGCCCAGAAGAGCATCCGGCTCTCGGACTTAGCCGACCGGCTCGGGGTCTCCCTCATGACCGTGCATAGGGACACGGCCGCCCTCGCAGAAGCAGGCTCACTCGTGAAGGCGCACGGCGCGGTGGAGCAAGCGCACCTCACGGCTGCCACGGTGCGGCTCTGCCCGCTGTGCCGCACTCCCATCCTCGACCGGCTCCGCTTCAGCTTCACCAGCCTGGCGGGCGAGAACCTGGAAGCGTGCTGCGGCCACTGCGCGTTCACGCTGGCCTCGCAGCCCGCTGAACTGAGCAGCTTGCTGGCAACGGACTTCCTCTACGGCCGCGTCATGAGCGCAGCGCAGGCACATTACGTTGTGAACAGCCGTGTGGCCGTGTGCTGCATGCCGAGCGTGCTGCCGTTCCTCACGGCAGACGACGCCGCCGACTTCGCTCGAGCGTTCGGTGGCGAGGTCATGGCGTTGGACCAAGTTCGCGCGAAACTAGCTCATTAGCAGCCTCAACAACAGCGCAGCTGGGTAGTAAGACCTACACTCCGGCATGCCTTCAGACGGCGAGCTCACGCTTGGTCCGGCCCACCGCGGCCGCGGAGCGAACGCCAACCCGGTTAATCGTTTTTCCGAACTGGTTATCGAAATGGACGAGTCCGAGCTCACGGAGGACGACCTCCGCGTCCGCACGCGCTACCTGAACGACACCTCCCGCAGCGTCATAAGCACGAACAGCAGCCCCGACATCGGCTTCAACGCCAGCCTCAACCCGTACCGCGGCTGCGAGCACGGCTGCACTTACTGCTACGCACGGCCCACTCATGAGTACCTAGGACTCTCCGCCGGTCTCGACTTCGAGCGCATCATCCTCGTCAAGCAGCACGCGGCGTCACTCTTGGAAGCGGAGCTGAGCAAGGCCACCTGGAAACCGCAGACCTTGATGCTCTCGGGCATAACTGACCCCTACCAGCCCGTAGAGCGGAAGCTGCGGATCACGCGGGCCTGCCTAGAGGTGCTGGCGCGCTTCCGGAACCCGGTGGGGCTCATTACCAAGAACGCTCTCGTGACCCGCGACATAGATGTGCTTGCAGCGATGGCGGCTTGGGGCGGCGTGCGGGTGACCATCTCCATCACCACGCTCGACGAGGAGCTGCGCGCCAAGCTTGAGCCCAGGACCTCCACCGCAGCCAACCGGCTCGCCGCCATCGAGAAGCTCGCCGCAGCGGGGGTGCCCGTCGGCGTCAACGTGGCGCCCATCCTGCCGGGCCTCACGGACGCCGAGGCGCCGCGGATCATCAAGGCCGCCGCCGAGGCCGGCGCCAGCCACGCCGGCTTCACCCTGCTCCGGCTCCCCGGCCAAGTAGCGCCGCTGTTCGAGGAGTGGCTGGAGCGCAACGCTCCCTTACGCAAGGAACGCGTGCTGAACCGCACCCGCGAGGTGCACGCCGGCGTGCTCGACGACAGGCGCTTCGGGCGCCGCATGCGCGGCGAGGGTCAGTACGCGGAGCAGATCGGCAAGCTCTTCCACCAGGCGCGCCAACGCGCCGGCATACCGCGCCGCGGGCCGCCCCTCAACGCGGCCGAGTTCCGGGTGCCCGGGCAGGTAACGCAAGGCTCCCTGTTCGGCGACTTGGGCTAGGCAACTTGGCCTAGGCGACCTTGGTTTCAAGCGGACCTCTGGTTCGCTCTTCAGAACGTAACGCTGGTAACTGGGTTGATGGTCAGCACCACGCCCGCCTGACCGGGTTAGTGCGTGCGCTTTGGTATGACGGGAGCATGCGACCAACCCTGGGGGACGCGCCAGCGCTGAAGCTGGCAGGCCTGAACAAGCGCTTCGGCTCGAAGCGGGCGGTGGTCGACTTCTCGACCGAAGTGAGGCGCGGCGAGCTGTACGCGCTGTTAGGCCCCAACGGCGCCGGCAAGACCACCACCCTGCGCATGGTGGCGGGCCTACTGCGGCCCGATTCCGGTGACTCGTTCGTGCTTGGGCACAGCATGCGAAGCGCGTCGCAGGCGGCCAAGCAGGACCTAGCGTTCCTGCCCGACGAGCCTCTCCTGTACGCCAAGCTCAACCCGCTCGAGTACCTCGAGTTCGTGGCCGGCCTGTGGGGCGTGGACTCAGACCGCGCCGCGGAGCGCGCGGAGGAGCTGCTGAAGTGGCTCGGGCTCTGGGGCAACCGTTACGACCTCACGGAGACATTCTCTCGCGGCATGAAGCAGAAGCTCAGCCTGGCTGGCGGGCTCATCCACGAGCCCGAGGTCATGATCCTCGACGAACCCCTCACTGGCCTCGACGCGGCCGCGGCGCGCGACGTGAAGGACCTGCTGGAGGAGTTCGCCGCCGGCGGCAAGGCCGTGGTCATGACCACCCACATCATGGAGATAGCGGAGCGCATGGCCGAGCGTATTGGCATCATCAGCCAGGGCCGGCTCATAGCCGAGGGCACGCTCGACGAGCTGCGCGCCGCCAGCGGGCGCGAGGGCGGCACGCTCGAGGCCGTGTTCCTCCAGCTGGTCGAGCAGGAGTAGCGGTGGCAGGAGCGAAACTGGCTGGGCTCCGGCTGCTACTCCAGAACGAGCTCCGCGTTAGGTGGCGCGAGCTCACGGGCGAGACCAAGGCGTCCACGCTCGTGCTCAGCGGCGCCGTCCTCTTAGTGGCCGTACACCTGTTGCTATGGTTCATCACCCGTGGGCTGCAGAACGTGCTGAGATCGCCGCTACCGCCCGAAGCGGTGCTCATGGCCGGCGGCCTGCTCATCGTCATGTTCCCGTTCGGGGTGGCGGCCGGCATCAGCCACTCGGTCGTGGCACTGTTCGACCGCGGCGACCTCGACCTGCTAGTCTCCTCGCCCATCGGCAGCCGCACAGTGTTCGCCAGCCGCGTGCTAGCGGTGGCGGCCGGCGTGGCGGTGGCGCTTAGCCTCTTCATGCTGCCCATAGCCTCCATCGGCGTTCTGGTAGGCGTGCCGCAGTTACTGGGCGCAATCCCGAGCCTCGTCTCGCTCTCAGTCGTCTGCGCCAGCGTGGGCATGCTCATCACCCTGCTGCTCGTGCGGCTCCTAGGAGCCCGGCGGGCGCGCACCGCCGCGCAGGTCATCGCGGCTCTCACGGGCCTACTGCTCTTCCTGGCCTCGCAGCTCCCCACCTTCCTGGGTGGCGGAGAAGCGGTGCTGGAGTGGCTGGTCCCGCTGCTCGCACTCTTCGAGCCCGGCCGGTTCCTGGCCGCCGATAGTCTCTTCTGGCTACCGTTCCGCTCCATGCTGCTGCACCCGCTCGGCACGCTGGTCTCGCTCGCCAGTGCTGGGCTCGTGCTGTGGGCGACCGTGCTGCTACTGCACCGCACGTTCGCGTTCGGCGTGGGCTTGGTGGAGTCGGGTCCCAAGCGGCAGCGTCAGGCACACGGGCAGGTTCGTTTCCGCACGGGCAGCGCGCTGTGGGTCATGGTGCGCAAGGAGTGGAAGCTCATAAGGCGCGACCCGTTCCTCATCTCGCAGGTGCTCCTGCAAGTGGTGTACTTCCTGCCCGCCATCTACATCCTCGTCTTCTCCGACACGGCCGGCCTCGATATCTCTCCTGCGGTAGCGGCCGCGCTGGCCCTGGTAGCTGGCACCACCTCGTCGGCCCTGGCGCGCATAGCGGTGGTGGGCGAGGAGGCGCAAGACCTGCTCACCGCCGCGCCCGTACCTGGCGTGCTGGTGGAACGGGCCAAGACGCTGGCCGTGCTCGTGCCGGTATGGTCCGTGGTCGTGCCGCTAGGGCTCTGGCAACTGTTCGTCAACCCCATGGCGGGCGCCAGCATGCTGGTGTTGGCCCCCTTAACCAGCTTCACGGTGGTGCGCATGCGGCTCTTGAACCCCACCACGGCCGCCCGCAAGGACCTCTTCAAGCGCACCAGCTTCGGCGACCCCATCATCGCGGGGCTGGAGTTCGTGGTGCCGCTCATCATGGCGGTAGCTACCTACCTGGTGGCAACTCTCTCGCTCTGGGCGTTACTGCCGCTGGCGCTCGTCGCCATCTGCGTAGCCATAGGCCAGGCCCGCGCGTACTAACGCGCTCTAGTTATGCTGCACTAAGATGCCAGACCCCAGTAACGAAACCGAGCGACCGAACGAACCCTACGCCTACTTCGTGAGGGAGGCAACCACCCGCTTCCGCCCCACCCAGTACGTGGGCGGCGCGTGGGACACGCGCGAGCAGCACATCGCGCCGCCCATCGGCCTGCTCGCTCACGTCATCGAAGCCGACCTGGCCGCGCGCCGCGGCCACGACCTGCGCCTAACGCGGCTCTCGTGCGACATCCTGGGCGTCATACCGCTCGAGCCCATCGAGGTTCAGGTGCAGGTACTGCGCCCCGGCCGCACCATCGAGCTGGTGGAAGCGCGCCTCAGCCACGCTGGCCGCGACGCGGTGATCGCCCGCGCCTGGCTCACGGCGCGCTACGACACCGCTGCTTTGCAGGGCTCCGAGCTTCCGCGCATGAAACCGCGCGACCAGATGGCGCCGTGGGGCCTCGACTCTGTGTGGCCAGGTGAGTTCGTGAAGACGCCGCAGATCTGGCGCGAGGAGCTAGCCGTGGGCCGCGTGCAGTTCTGGGTTCGCAGCCCCGTGCCCCTACTGACCGGCGAAGAGGTGAGCAGGACCGCTAATATGTTCCGGCTCATCGACATCTCGAACGGTGTGGCCGCGCGGGGCTGCGAA
>JBBAFX010000096.1:0-8571 GCA_041655195.1 Trueperaceae bacterium | reverse complement strand
CGTGTCGGCGAGGTGCCGGCCTTCGCGTATGCCGCGGGTGATGGCTCGGTAGAGGCGAGCGCGGGGTGTGCTCATGGTCATGAACTCGTCAGTCCAGTACACGTACCAGCAGACGAGGGTGAGCCGCCACACGCGACAGAGCGGGCAGTAGAGCATCACGGCACCCTCTCCCCCCTGCGGCTGAGCGTGGCCTCGATCAGATCCCAGTCACGTGGCCGCCAGACGACGGCGATGGCGCCGGCCATGGTGGCTGCTTCGCGCCAGGCGTGCTGATCGCGCGTGAGGGTGCCGGTGTTGGTCTTGAGCTCAGCGAAGATGACGCGCTCACGCATCAGCACGAGGTCGAAGAAGCCGGCGCCGTCCGCGGCAACGGGGGTACGCCACTCGCCGTTCTTGGTACGGGCTGGGCGGAAGTGCGCTACGCGCCACCCGCAGAGCTGCGCGAGGGCGATCACTTGGGCTTGGAAGTCCTTCTCTGAGACTTGGGGCAGGTTGTCCTCGGCGGGCTGGGACGAGCGTGCCGCCCGCCGAGGCTTCCTGTTGCCGTGTGGCGAGTCGAAGCGCGTCCGGCTGGGTGCGGGCGCCGGACTTGAACCGGCCACCTCAGGGGCATGCTCCTGAGGGCGCTCCTGCAGCCCGCCATGATCGCCGGTCATGACTCCCCCTCCGTGCGGTCACCGCGGCCGTTGTCAGGAAGGTACACGTTCACCACAGAACTGGTCTGCAGGGGCTCGCCGCCGGGCCCGCTGTGCTCCAGCTGCTGCTTCTCGCTGTACTTCTCGCGCCGGTGCCCCTTCAGCAGCACCACCATGAGCGTGTCGGAGTACTCCCTGATGCGGCCCACGAGCTGGCCCTTCTGGTAGACGGGCTTCATCGTGCCGATCGCCGCGCGGCGCCACGCCTCGGACTCGAGCGCATCCACAGCAACCTCGACAGCTGCGTCCCACGCCTCCGCGAACTCCGGATCCGCCTCGCGCCAGCGGTACGGCGTGCCGCGGTCCACGCCCGCCGCTTTCGCCGAGGTGCTCACGTTCGCGCGCTTGGCCAGCTCCTTCAGGAAGCGGGCCTTGCGCTGCGCCTGGGTGAGCTCGCGTGCGCGTGACCGTGTTGCGGTTGTGGCCTTGGCGCCCATGGCTAGTTGGTCTCCCAGGTGATGATCGTTGCTCCGTCGGTGGTGCCGTGGAGGCGTTCGCACTCGCCTGGTGTGAGGACTGTGCGGGTGACTGTGAGTGGGTTGAATTGGCTTTTGTGGTGGGTGAGGAGGCCGGTGAGGGCGCGGAGTGCGAGGCCCGCGGCGGTGTCGGCGTTGGGGATGTTGCTCTGCGGCCAGGCGCTGATGGTGAGCGGGTTCAGGCTGGTGTAGACGAAGTGCAGGTCGATGCGGACGCTGGAGTGGTGGGGTCGTTCCACAAGCGGGGCTGCGGCTTCGCGGACGGCGTCCATGTAGGTTTTGGCTGCCTCGAGGAGGTGGCCTTGTTTGTCTCGTTGGTTGGCTTGGGGTCGTCCTGGAACGAGTATGCGCACCGCCGCTCCTCTCGTGGCGTGTTTTGTGCCCCGGTGGGGCGGTGCTTGGGTCATGGTAGCAGGTGGCGTGGTGATTGTGGTTCTCCCCCTTTCTCGTGGTGGTTAGTTGGCGGTGTTCCAGTCGCAGGTGATGGCGAGGGCGCCGGTTGGGTCTCGGGCGAAGACGCATTCGACGGCGCGGCCGCTGGGTAGGTCGTTGACGAGGCCGGTCCAGATGCCGGAGGGCTGCGTGGCGGCGGGCGGCTGCGCCGCCCTGGCCGCCAGTAGGTCCTTGGCCACGAGGGCGAGCAGGGTGATGATCAGCCCGGCGAGGAAGGCGTGCAGGGAGTTGCGGGTCTGGGGCTTCATGGGGTTCCCTCCAGTTGCAGTGCTTCATGGGGTACCTGTGCTGGGCCCTGGTCGCCGTACGACTCGAGGAAGGCTCTTCGGAGTGACGGCAACCGGGCCTGATCGGCGTACGCGACGGTGCTCCAGCCGCCGAGCGCTCGGAGTGCCTTCTTGCCTGCTTCGGACAGTTCCGCCAGTTCGTTCTTGGCGGCGCTCTCGATCAGCGCGTCCCACTCCTGCCGCGCGAGTTGCGCTGGGTCGCCTTTGGCTGCGTGTAGGAACGCGACGGGTGCTGGCCAGAATTGGTCTTGCTCGAAGATCTTGCGGGCGGCGGTTTCGAACTCGCTGGTGGTTAGGCGGGCGTTGAGGTATTCGAAGTAGCGCTGGGTCATGAGGGGGTGTGGGTCGCGGCCGAAGCGTTCGAGGAGGAGGGTGAATTCGCGGGTGAAGACGGTGCGGTCAATTGGCATCGAGTCCTCCGATGGCGGCTGCGACGGCTTGGGCTTTGTCTGCGAGGCGGCGGTCTTGGTTGCTCATGCCGCCGGTGCTGCGCCATTTTTCGGCCCAGCTGAGGAGGTTGCCGGCGGCTAGGAGGTTGCCGAAGCCGTAGCCGCCTTGGCGGTAGTGGGGTTCTTGGGCGACTTGGCGTACGGCGTCGGTGAAGATTTCGAGGGCTTCGTCGCCGAGCTCGCGGCGCAAGAGGTCGAGGTGCCTTTGGCGTTTCTTGTCGGTGGAGACGACGCGGGGTAGTGGGCCTCGGTTTTCGTTCCAGGCGTCCACGTAGGGTTGGTCGATGGCTCGGATGGCGGGGGTGCTGCGGGTCTTGCTTTTCTGGATCTCCCCTGTTGCTGGTTCCATCTCTCGTCGAGGCTGTGCCTCGACCAGTTCACCGGCTGGCGTTTCGTTTTTCGTTTTCGACGAGAGTTGTTTGTTAACTGTAGATGTAGTTGTTAATGTCTGTATATGTAGGGGTTGGGAATCCCCGGGGGCTTCCGTGGGTGTTCCCTGGGGTTCCCCTGTAAGTTCCTTGGGATGCTCTTGGGGAGTGCTGGGAGTGCCCTGGGATGGTGCGGGGTTGGGCGTGAGGACTTCGCTTCCTTCGTCCGTGGGTCCCGGGAGTTGTGACTGCGCTTCCCGCTTATCGAAGATGTTGAGTTCCTCGAAGTTCGTGTACTCGACCAGGAGCTGGTGGCGGGTCGTCTTGTAGAGGGTGACTAGGCCCACGCGGGCGAGGGCGTGCAGGCCCTCCTCGAGTTGCTCGAGGGTGTACGGGTACCCTTCGAAGATGGTGCCGAGCAGGGCGAGGGGGTTGCCGTTGAGGCGGCCGGATCGGTCGGTGTACGGCAGGAGGTTCTGGTAGAGGTCCTTGGCGAAGAAGTTGCCCTCTCGGGAGAGGGTGAGCATCTTCTCGCTGCTGGTGATGTTCCGGTGTAGGGGCCGCCACTGGGCCATTACTGTGCCTCCATGCTTCGATGCTGAGCTGCGGTGTTTGCCGGGGCAAGGGCGTCACGGCCACCTGGGTCGAGTCCCCGGTGCGCGGCGCCGTAGCGGGTCATGCGTGATTGCTTCTGGTGGCAGGTGGGCCCGCAGGTTTTGCGTTGATTGAAGCTGCCGGGGCTCTCGTAGCCGGGTTGGCCTGTGAGGGCCTGGCGGCGGTGGAAGAGCTGTCCGCAGACGGTGCAGCGTTTCGGGGGTGTGTGCTTGTTGGGTCTGGGTGTGCGCGGGGTGAGGCCCTTGGTTTCGCGGAAGCGGCGGCGCATGGCCTTGGCGACCTGGGGCGTGACGTGGCACATGAGGCGGCCGTGGACGAAGAGGAGCTCGCCTCCCAGCTCGCGCCCGATGTCGGCGGCGTAGGACTGCATGACGTTCTCTTCGATGGCGATGCTTTTGGTGCTGATCAGGCGTTTGGCTTTCTGGCGGTCCGCGTCGAGGCGTTCGGCGATGCGTTGCGCGTCGCTTGGGTGCATGAGCCAGCGGCCGCTTGGGGCGGCGCTGAGTCCGCGGGTGGTGCGGGCGTCCTCGAGGAGTGGCGCTAGGACGCCTTTGCCGTTCAGGCCGCGCAGGACGGTGCCTTTCCCGACCTTCCAGAGGTCGGTGAGTTGGTAGGTGGTGAGCCAGCCGTCTGTTTCGCGGAGTTCCTCGCCGGCGGCGCGGGTGGTGATCTCTGCGGCGTACGCGTCCGCCCATTCGATTGGGACGACGGCGGCGATGGTGTTGCGGGCTTTGGTGTCGGCTTTGAAGCGGCGTAGGACGCCTTCTGTTTTGGCGCGTTGCCAGACGCTGTGGGGTCGTTGCCCGGTTAGTTCCGCGAGTTCGTTGATGCGGACGTGGTTGGGTACGTCGCCGAGTTCGAGGCCGTGCCGGCGGGCGTAGGCGTGTACGACGTCGGGGCTGCGGCCGATTCTCTTGGCGATCCAGTGCCGGCCGCGGCGTGGGTACTCCTTCTCTATCAGATCGTGCTCAGGCCAGCGGCGGGAGGAGAAGGTCATGCTGGCGCTCCGAACAGGGCGGGCTGGTCGAGGTCTGCGAGGGAGTTCTCGTGTGGGCCGCTGATCGCTTGTTGGAGGGCGGCCATTGGGGTGTCGTGTGGGTGTGAGCGCCAGACGTCGTTCTCGTCGCGGGCGGCCCACTTGCCGTCATCGAAGCGCACAAGGTGTAGGCCGGGTAGGTCGTGTGTGCGGAGGACTTCGGCGAGGGTGAAGCTGCCGGTCACATTGGCCCCCAGGCGATTGGTGGGATGGTGGTGGTGCGGATGCCGAGGATGGGCTGGCTGAGGTGCCAGGTTGTGCCGTCCCATGTGGCTGGTGTGCGGACTCCTGGCGTCCAGGCGGCCCAGACGAGCGTGTGGGGTTCGGGTGGGCACGGCGGGGTGCCCTCGATCACGCTGCCGGTTAGGGAGCAGTACGCGAGGCGCTCGACCGGGGGTTGCCGCCATTCGAGGCCGATAATCCCGCCCACCAACAGGGCCACCAGGGCCACGCCGGTGGCGGCCCACATGGGCACAAGACGCCTCACGAGGCCACTCGCGCTTTCTTGAGGATCTCGTCGCGCCACGCCCAGATGCCGGCCGGGATGCTCCCGTCGTCGTTCTCCAGGTTCTCCACGAACTCGAGCAGTTCCGGAGCCAGGCGCACCATGCGCGGGGTCACGTTGGCCCTGAGCGCGTACGCCTTCTGCTCCTCACGAGCGCGGAGACCGTCGAGCGCGTGCAAGAGCTTGTCAGTGAGTTCCAGAATCCCGTTGATGGTGGGCCCGCTCATCTCCCACGGCAGGGCGCCGCCAGCGAGATAGCCCGCCAACAACTGAGTGGCTATTGCTTCCCGGCGCTCCGCTCGCATGGCAGCGCGGCCCATGCGCGCATCCCACTCCTTGGCGAGCGACCACTCAGTAGCGGCGGCCTCGTCATGCTCGAAAGCCTCGCTCATGCCGCTGCCCTCGTTCCCGCCACGTAAGTGGGAATCCCCGTGGCTCTCTGAACCGCCTCCGTGAAGGCGGCCTCGTCTGAGTTCGAGTTGCTCAGGTGGGTTAACCAGATCTCCGTGACCCGGCTCAGGTCGTTCGCTTTCAGCAGCTCGATGGCGCGCTCCAGGCCCAGGTGCGACCTCACGATGCGCGCAGCCAGCAGGCCGTTCAGGTGGCCCTCCTGCACCTTCCGCTTCAGGATCTCCATCGAGTAATTCGTTTCGATGACGACCCTCGTAAGGCCCTCGAACCGGTACCGACTGAAAGGCGTATCCGTGAGGTACAACATGCGGTCCGTCCTAGTGGCCAGCACGAAGCCCAGGTTCGGCACGTCGTGCTTCACGTCGAACGGGATGACCGCCCACGGCCCGAACCTGTACGGGCTGCGCGGCGTCTCCGGCTCCACCGGCGCCAGGATGCGCACGCGATGGTGCTTCTCCACGCCCAGCTCCACGGCCGTCTCCTGACGCATGGCGCACGTAACGCCGGCCTTCAGCAGCTCCGGCACGCCCTTGGAGTGGTCTTTGTGGGAGTGCGTGATTAACGCGGCTTCGAGCTTGGTGACTTGGAAGTTCACGAGCGGCCTGAGGTCGCGCATGGTCAGGCCGGCGTCCACCAAGATGGTGGCGCCGGACCTGGAATCAGTAACGAGCGTGCTGTTACCAGCGCTCGACGAAGCGAGAGGACGAACCTTCATCCTCAGAACCCGGGACCTGCACTGAAGTCGAGACCCTCCGCCTGTTCGACCGCGCTCGGCTCCACGTCGATGACTTCGCCCGTCTCAGTGTCGACGTCGATGGTCTTACCGTCGTCGATGGCCAGCACCTCGCGGTTGGCGGTCTCGCGGGACTCGACCTCGATCTCGTCCTCGGCGTCGTCGACCTCGTTGCGGTTGGCGTAGTGCAGCACCAGGCCCAGGTGGGCGTCGTCGCTGCTGTTGATGTGCCGCTTGAGGGCGCGGTTGATTACCGTGCGCTTGGCCATCTCGCCGGGGAACTCGGCCCGGGCGGGGTTGTTCCCGCCGCCCTTGCTCCACGCCTTCTGGATCTCCACCATCGGCATGACTTCGGCGTCCTCGCGGTCGTCCTCGAACTCGACCACGACGTACGCTCCGAGGATCTTGCCCTTGGCGATGCTGTCGAGGGTCTGCTTGTGCCGGACGATCTTCTTGCGGCCGCGCTCGGTTTCGAACTCGAACTCGTCGCCCTCGTAGATGACCTCGCTGTAGGCGTCCTTCACGCCGCCCAGGCGCTTGGCGAGGGCGAGCGTGCCGAAGTAGGAGCGGCGCAGCGTGAGCTGCGGGCCGTGCGCGATGAAGTAGCACTGGTTGCGGTTCGGGTCGAGGCCCTGGATGACCATGCTCAGGAGGCTGTTGGCGATGCTGGCGCGGGTGCAGACCTCGAGGACCGGCTTCTTGTTGCGGTCTTGGGTCTCCTGCAAGATGAGCCACGCGGCACGCAGCGCGTTCGCTGCGGAGTAGTTGGGCGGCAGGTGGAGCATGCCGTCGTCGACGAGCTGCGCGATGCGGTTCTCGGTGGACTCGAGGACCTCGTTCTTGGACTTGGCGAGCTCGCGCTTACCCGCGGTCTTCTCGATGGACTTCTCAGCGGCCTGACTCATGCGGCTACCTCTGCTTTCTTGGGGGTGGGGTTGGCGAGCTGTACGTGCAGCTCCGGGTGGGCGTCGTCAACGACGAGGGTCACGACTTGCGTGTCGAGCTTCAGGAGGTTGACGACGGACTCTGCTTCGTCGACGAGGATGGGCACGCGCACGCCGTGATGGCCTTGTAGGACGTTGATGACGTCGAGGCCGCTGTTGATGCGCGCGGCGCGGTTCAGGCCGGCGTCGTACGGCACGCCACCAACGAGGGCGGTGCATACGTCGGCTAGGCCGCCGTTGATCTGGTCTTCGAACAGTCGGAAGGTGGTCATGCTGAAGTGGCTGTTGATGCGGTCGGTGAGCATGCGGCTCTTGGCGCGCACGAACTTCTCGATGAGGTCCAGCTCGCGCTCCAGGCGTTCGTACTCGCTGGTGAGCTTCTTCTCTTGCTCGGAGAGTTCCTGGATGCGCTTCTCGCCCGCCTGCCGCTGCTGGAGCTTGGCCATGTCTGCCTCGAAGCCGGCCACGAGGCCGTCCAGGCGCTCGACTTCGGTGGCGAGGCGCTCGATCTCCGCCTGGTCGCCACTACTGAGCTTGTTGATGCGTTCGGTGAGTTCGTCGCGTTCGGCGGCGAGTTTGCCGTACTCGGGGGATTGCGTGGGGTCTTTCTTCGGCTTGGCGGTGGTGGCCTTGGCCGCGTCCGCCTCGGCAGCTTCGAGAGCCTTCTGGAAGCCTTCGATGCTGGCCTGCAGCGGCTCGATCTTGCCCTCGGTGAGCGCCAGTTCCGCGGCCTTAGCGTCCCGGCGCGTGCGGAGGGCGTCACCCTCGGCCTTGATGCGCGCCAGCTCACGCGCCTTCTTGCCGTTCAGTTCCTCCGCGGCGGCAGCGTGCGCGGCCTCGACCTGCTCAGCGGGGAGAGCTTGCTGGCAGGCGGGGCAGGTGCCGTCAACGTGCGGCTCGACCTTGCGGGCGTTGACGGTCGCCCACTCGTCCCTCAGGGCCTGCAGGCGCTCGTCCAGGGTAGCCAGGTCAGCTTGGTGCTCGGTGACCTGCCCCTCAGCCCTGGCGAGGCGCTCCGTGGCGTCCTCCAGGCTCCTGCGGGCCGCCAAGACCTTACCCGCGGCGGCGTCCTGCGCCTCCGTAACAGCGCGTGCGGCTTGCCGGTCGAGGTCGCTCAGGGCGTCCTCCACCTCGCGCAGGCGCGCCCGCTCGGCCGTAACGTCACCAGCGCCCGTGCGAGCAGCCGCGAGCTGTTCTGCGGCGTCCTGGCGTTCCTCGCGGGCGCTCACCAGCGCGGCTTCGAGCTGCTTCGGTTTCGCGTCCAGCGCTTCGGGCATGCCGTGCTGCACTTCGTCGATGCGCGCCGGGATGAGGGTCAGCTCGGCGTTGATTTCCTTCCGCCGGGCGGCCAGAACCTTCTTGTGAGCGTCCGTGTCGCGCTTACCCAGCACCTCCGGCAGGTCCGCCAGGTCCGGGTTCGCTTCGATCACGTCTTCATCCGTGACGTCGCCGCAGATCTCGATTAGGTCAGCGCGGCGCTTCTGCCAGTGCTGCGCGTGCCACGCGTCCGGGTTCGTCAGCTCACGCCACGCAGCAGCGGGCAGGAGGTCCGCTACGGCCTCGTCGTACTCGCGCTTCGTACCGCACGGCACGTCATCA
>JBBAFX010000095.1:0-8600 GCA_041655195.1 Trueperaceae bacterium | reverse complement strand
GGTGCGCATGCTGTCGACCTTGTGCACGGTCACGTCGTCAAGCGCATCGATGCGCGCCACGTCCTGCGGCGGCACGTTGGTGGCCACGTGAGCTGCGCCGGTCTGCACGAGGGCTATGCGGGTGCCGCCCTCGGAGATGGGCCGGAAGGTCACGGAGTCGAGCGTGGCGGGCGCGCGCCAGTAGTTGTCGTTACGCACCACGCGCAGGAACTCGCCGTGCACCCACTCGTCCAGCACGAACGGGCCGGTGCCCACGGGGTGCTGGCTGACGTCCTCGTCGCCCATGCTGGAGGGCGCCATCATGGCCTGCGAGGCGTGCGTGAGGTGCGGCATGAGCGGCGCGAACGGCGCGGAGAGGTTGAGGTCCACGCTGTACTCGCCCGTAACGGTCACGCCGTCGACCGCGCCCATGAGGGTGGCGAACGCGTTGGCCTGTGCCGGGTCCTTGATGCGGTCGATGTTCGCCTTCACGGCGTCCGCGTTGAACGGGGTGCCGTCGTGGAAGACCACGTCGTCGCGCAGCGTTATGGATACGGTCTTGCCGTCCTCGCTGATCGTGTAGCCGGTGGCTAGGTGCGGTACGACGTTGCCCTCAGGCGTGAGGATGAAGAGCGTCTCGAAGATGTGGCCGGTGATGTTGAAGGTGGGGGTGTCGGTGACGGCGTGAACGTCGAGCGTTACGGCGTCGGTGCCGGTGGCGATGACGAGGTCTTGCTGCGCCATCCCCAGCGATAGGGCTCCGAAGGCCACTAACGAGGCGATGAGGCTACGGGCGCGGCTCGCGAACATGTGCTCCTCCTGCGGTGCATTCAGGCGTGATGTGACTAGCAACGCGTGCTGTCTTGGTTGTACGGACCAGGGGAGCATATCACGCACCGAAACTCCGGGAGGGGCCGCGCCAAGCGCCAGTAAACACCCCACAAGACAGCGCCCGTAAAGCAGCTCAGCGCGGCAGCAGCCGGAAGTCGAGCTCCAGCCTGACCTCGTCGTCCACGCGCGCCACTAGCGGCACGCGCGGCACTGTGAGCTCGAAGTCTGTCAGCTTCACCACGGTCGCCGCCGTGCCCGTGAGTTCGGTGGCGGACACCACCGTCAGTTCCAGCTCGAACACGGCCGGCCGCGTTACGCCCTTGATGGTCAGGTCGCCGCTCAACTGCACGCTCTGGCTGGCCCCGGGCGTTAGTGGAAACTCTAGCCCCGTTACGGTTGTCGGCTGGAACGTGACCGTGCCGTTGCCGGCCCGGTTGGTCTGGAGGATGCGGTTCTGGATCTGCCCGCCGCTAACAGCTTGCGTGGCGCCCACGGCGGTGGTTTCACGGCCCAGCAGGTTCTCGCCTATCAGGAAGCGGGCTTCGCTGGCGCTAGCGTCCAGCACGAAGGCGGTAGGTGCAGCGAGGGCGGTGGGCGCCGCCAACGCGCCCACCACTACTAGCGTGGTCAGCATGCGGAACAAACCGGTGCGTAGCCAGAACCGTTCGGTCATGCTGGGCAGTTTAGGGGCGGTCTATGTAGGTTTCGTTTGGGACACTACTCGCAGTCCACCCCGTCCAGTACGGCGGGACCGTTAGCGGCACCGACCTGCTGTTCCAGCGCGATCCCTGCGTAGTTCATGGCGTCCAGGTGCACGTACGGTTCGTAGTCCTCATCTATATAGACGCCGTTAGTGGGAGAACCACTGATGGTGACGTTCCTAAGGTGCGAGCAGTGCGTCGGGCCGTTGATGCGGTCCCAAGTGATGGGAGCCTCCATCACCAGCGGGCTCTCCCGGCCGGCGTTGGCAATGACCGTATGCTCGCCTAGCAGACCGCCGCCGTACATCCAGATGCCCTCCCAAACGCCTGGCTCGTCTACCTCGCCGCGGATGACGACCTGATTGTCTGGCTCCCCAGCGAAAGCCAGGACGGCGTTGTCGTTCACGATCCAGAGTCCCGGCTGACCCCCGCCCATCTCGGCAATCACGATCTCTACGCCCGCGTGGATGAGGGTCCGCGTTCCGTGCTCGAAGCTCAGCGCACTGGTGGCGTAAGGACCCTCGTCCCTCGTCACGTAGTACGGCACACCGATGTCCTGCCACTCCTGGATCCCGTCGGTGTTCGCCTGGCTTTCTGAGGCGAGGAACACGTAAGGTCTGCCGTTAGCCGCCGAACTGCCGTCGCCGTACGTGCGCCCGGCACCGGTGTAATCCGTCGTGGCGTCGAGCCGGCCGGCGTTACTAGGAGACACGCGCAGGCCGTACTCCACGTGGCCCGCCAGGACGTTGTTACTGAACTCCCCGAGGGTGAAGCGCGTAGCGTCGATGCCGGACGTGTTAGCGCCCAGCACCACCGTGTTGGTGATGTGAACCGGCTCGCCCCCGGTAGACACAGAGCCGGCGATGCCCGCGCGGCAGAGCCTCACGCCTATGGCGTAGACCCCGCCCGCCCAGACCACGTCCACGTGATCGAAGCGGGACTCCCGGTGGTTCCCCATGAAGCAGAAGCCGTACCAGTACCCGAGCACGGCCTTCTCGCCAACGAACTGGATCGGCTGACCGGCGGTGCCCACCGCCTGGACGCTGCCGCTGTCCTCGACCCTGAACATGGCACCCTCGGCCGCCCAGATGCGCGTGCCGGGCATGACGACTAGGTCCGCCTTCAGGTTTATCTGCCGGGACAGGTAGTAATCGCACTCGGAGCCGGTTGGTGCCAGCACCGTCCGGGACACGATGTCAGACGAAAGCGCGTGCGTGCAGGCGGCAGGTTTCGGGCCACCTGGCCCGCCTGGGCCGCCGTTGTCGGTAGTGGAGCCGCAGGCGACGAGCAACAGGAGCACCGCCGCCAACGCTACGTGAAGCCAGGTCTTCTTGAGGCCTCGGTTCATACGCCCCACCCTAGCCGTTGCCATCCAGGACCATTTGTGGCGAACGGGGTGGCAACACGCGCGTTCCTTTGGTAATTGGGCGCGGCCTTACATTCGGTTCAGGGCATGAGCCAGAGCGCCAGACCGTAGACGGCCGCGCCGCCCATGGTGGCGAGCGCCACGTCCTTACGCCACCGGAAAAGCAGGAACGTGGTGGCGAGCCCCAACACGGCTGCGGCGGCGGCTCCGAATTGCCGCGCCGAGACAGCGGCCAGCACAAGTGGTTCTAACGATGCTGCCAGCAGCGCCGCCACCGACGCCACACCCACCGCAGCCAGGAACGCTCCCAGCCGGCCACTTAGAGCCTTGGCGCCGGCGCGCGCGCCTATGCGCGTGGGCAGGTACCGGAACAAGTAAGTGCCCACACCCACCACCACGCACACGACCAGGAACTCGAGGTTCACGGCTGCCCCTCCACCACTTGGGGTGCGGCGGGGCCGGGCAGCATGCCCACCAGCCCGCCCGCCACCATGCCCAGCAGTATGCCGGTGCTGGCCGAGAAGAGCGCGCTGCCAACGGCGAACACGGCCACTGCGGTCACCACCACGGGCCAGTGGCGCTTCTCCACCATGGCTAGCAGCAGCGAGAGGAACAGCGTGGGCATGAGGAAGCCCAGCGCCGCGTCTACGGCTGGCCAGCGTTCGAAGGCGCCGCCACCGAGCAGCGCACCCACCACCGTGCCGGAACCCCACGCCAGGTAAGCACCAATGCCCATGCCTACCTGCCACGACTCGGTCCAGCGCGCGTCCTTCATGGCCAGGCGGCCCAGCGCGCTGGCGAACACCTCGTCGGTCAGACCGTGCGCCCACAACCACGACACCTTGAGCTGCCTGGCGCTCTCCGTGCGGCGAACGCGCTGGAGGAGCGCGGGTGCGTAGAGCAGGTGGCGCGCGTTCAGGGTGAGTAGCGACACTATGGCCAGTAGCGGCCCGGCTCCGCCCGCCAGCAGCGCGATGGCCAGGAACTGGCTGGCGCCAGCGTAGATGATGAAGCTCATGAACGCCGCCTCCGCCAGGGAGAAGCCGCTCTTGCCGGCCGCCACGCCGAAGCTGACCGCCACCGGGAAGTACGCAAGGACGATGGGAAGGCTGCCTAACAGGCCCTGGAGGAAACCGACCCGCGTGCGCGCCATGGCTAGCGAGCGTAACGCACTGGGCGCAGGCGGTGGGTTAGCCGCGGTGGGTTAGCGCCGGGTGCTGGCGGGCTGCTCCACGCGGTTCAACCGGATGCTGAACTGGTCGCCGCAGCGCCCCCAGTCCACGTCCTCGTTGTCTGAGACCCAGGCCGGCCCGCTCCAGGAGCGGTCCTTGGAGCTCTCCCTAGCGCAGAAGGAGATGCTCAACGACGGAACCCGCCCAGCCATGAAGTAGCGGATGGGCGGGGGCGCGGCAGGGGTAAGGGTGTCTTCAGGGGCCGGTACCAAGACCCACCTCTCGTAGGCCGACACGCGGGCAGTTATGGGGTGTGCCGTGCCGTCGCTGGTGATCAACTCGCCGGTCACTGCGTAGACGCCTTTGTTGACCCACTGCGCCTCAAGCTGAGCCGTGAACCCGAGGCGCCCCGCCTCGTTAGGCCAAGATGAGAGGTGCCCCGCATAACTACCGTGCACTAGCTCGTCGTGCCCCGGCACGGTTATCTCGATCGGATCCTTGTGGCAGCCCGTGAGGCCCAAGAGCACTGCGAGGATCACCAACCACGGCCCGTGGCCACGGCGCCAACAACTTGAGAGGGCGGTGTGCCTGTCCATGCCGCCAGCCTGCCCGGCCCCGCGTTGCGCGCCCGTTACGGCCACCTTCACCGTCAACGCTTGTCTCCGGTACCATCGGCGGGTGCTGAGGCGGTTCTTCGGTTACTACAAGCCCTACAAGCGGCTCTTCTTCTTGGATTTCTTCTCGGCGGTCGTTTCCGGGGTGCTGGAACTCAGCTTCCCCATCGCCGTGCAACTCTTCATCGATAGGCTTCTGCCCAGCGGGCACTGGGTTTCTATCGGCATAGCGGCGGCGGGTCTCACCGCCGTGTACCTGCTCAACACGGGCCTCCTGTACACGGTCACGTACTGGGGCCACATGCTGGGCATCAACATCGAGACCGACATGCGCAAGCGCGCGTTCGATCACCTGCAGAAGCTCTCGTTCGGTTATTACGACGAGCAGAAGACCGGTCACCTGGTTGGGCGCCTGACGAAGGACCTAGAGGAGATCGGCGAAGTGGCGCATCACGGACCCGAGGACGCGTTCATCGCCATCATGACGCTGCTCGGCGCGTTCGTGCTCATGTTCGCGGTGAACGTCAACCTGGCGCTCATCACGCTGGCGGTGGTGCCGTTCACGGCCTGGTTCACCGTGCGTTACGGCGGCCGCATGACCCGCAACTGGCGCGCTATCTACGACCGGGTGGGCGCGTTCAACGCCCGCATCGAGGAGAACGTGGGCGGCATCAGGGTGGTGCAAGCGTTCGCTAACGAGGACCACGAGCGGCGCCTCTTCGACAAGGACAACCGCGCCTACCGCGAGACCAAGCTCGAGGCGTACCGCATCATGGCCGTCACGCACTCTTTGTCGTACCTCAGCATGCGCTTCACGCAGTTGGTGGTCATGGTGGCCGGGAGTTACTTCGTGATCCGCGGCTCGCTCAGCAACGGCGAGTTCGTGGCGTTCCTGCTGCTGGTGGGCGTGTTCTTCCGGCCTATAGAGAAGATCAACTCGGTCATCGAGACGTACCCGAAAGGCATCGCGGGCTTCAAACGCTACACGGAGCTGCTTGACACGCGCCCGGACATCCAGGACAAGCCGGACGCGCTCGCCGTTTCGGGCTTGCGCGGCGACATCGTTTACGACAACGTCACGTTCGGTTACCGCGCCAAGAAGCCTGTGCTCGAGAACGTGTCGCTGCAGATCAGGGCGGGCGAGACGGTGGCGTTCGTGGGTCCGTCCGGCGCGGGCAAGACCACCATCTGCTCGCTGCTGCCGCGCTTCTACGAGGTCACCGAGGGGCGCATAACCGTTGACGGCATCGACATCCGCGACATGACGCTCACGAGCCTGCGCAGCCAGATCGGCATAGTGCAGCAGGACGTGTTCCTGTTCGCGGGCACCGTGCGCGAGAACATCGAGTACGGCCGGCTGGGCGCTAGCGAGGCGGACATCCTCGCGGCAGCGCACCGCTCACGCCTGACGGAGGTCATCGAGGACCTGCCTAACGGCCTCGACACCGTCATCGGCGAGCGCGGCGTGAAGCTCTCAGGCGGTCAGAAGCAGCGCCTGGCCATAGCGCGCATCTTCCTCAAGAACCCGCCCATCCTCATCCTCGACGAGGCCACCTCGGCCCTGGACACGCAGACGGAACGCGCCATCCAGCAGTCGCTTACGGAACTGTCGGAGGGGCGCACGACGCTGGTCATAGCGCACCGCCTGGCCACCGTGAAGGACGCGGACCGCATCGTGGTGGTCGACGAGAACGGCATAGCCGAGGAGGGCAGCCACGAGGAGCTGCTGGAGTTGCGCGGGCTGTACCAGTCGCTGCACATGGCTCAGAACTTCTGAGGTAGACGCCGAGGCCACGCCCTCAGGAGTAGCTCTCCTCCAGCCGCGCCACCCGCGCCCGCGCCACCGCCAGGCGCGGGTCGTTCGGTCCCAGCGCCTCAGCGGCGGAGGCCCACAGCTCCAGGTCGTCGCCCAGCCGCTCGGCCAGTTCACAGAGCGCGTCCGGGTCGCGCGACAGGAGCACCGCCTGGCGTAGTTCCTCCTCCAGCCGCTCGCGCTCCTCAACCACGCCGGGCGCCTCGCTCAACGGCAGCAGCGGCTGGCGGTACTGCGAGACAGCCTCGCGCACGCGGCGGTGGGCGAGGTGCTCGCGCAGCTCCAGCACGTCGGCGGAGGCGGGGACCTCGAAGCGGTACGGCACGTCGCTCACAGGCAGGTGGCGCCGCACGCGGGTGAGCATGCCCCGCACACCGCCCGCCGTGAAGGGTGCCTGCCCGTCCGGGGTGAGGAAGTCGTTCAGTGCGTCGCGGCCGATACCTTGGGGGTGGAGCGCTATGGCCAGCGCCACCTCGGCCACGCGCTGCGGGAGCTTCTGCTCCACCCCGTCGTTGACGACGGTGACCTCCGGGTTCAGGAACCGCAACCGCAGAGTGGCGGCACGGCCACCGAGCGAGGCCCACACGGCCCCAAAGAGCCGCTCCGGGCCACTCAGCACACGCAGGCCGGTGGGGTGCAGCTGGCCCAGCAGCCTGGCCACGTCGGGTGGCAGCAGCGGCGCGCCGCCGTCGGTGGCGAGCAGGAAGTAGAGCGTGCCCATGAGGCGCTGCTCGGCCACCAGGTCCGTGGAGAGGACCGCCGCCTGCAGGTCGTCGGCGGCGCCGGACGTTCCCAGCACGGCGCCAACCATGCCACGCGCCAGCGCCGCCAGGGCCTGCTCGTACGCGTCGTCGGCTGACGCCAGGCGACTGATGTCCTCCGCTACGCGCTGCGCCTCGGCGCCGTTGCCGATCTCGAGCAGGCAGCGCACCAGCTGGTAACCCTGCCGGGCCCGCCAGTTACGGCCGCTGGCCTGGTAGGTGGCGCTTATGAGGTCGAGGGCCGCCTGCGGCCGCTGTTCGGCCAGTTCCAGCCACGCGAGCGTGCTGCGCAGCAGCGCCGCCAGCACCGGCAGGCTGCCTTCGGCCACGACCTGCGCGTCCTCCAGCACGCGCCTCAGGCCCACCAGGTCGCCTGTCATGATGCGCGCCACGCCCAGGTCGTTCACGACCCGCAGGCGGCGCGTACCTTCGCTAACCTCGCCTCTGTCGAACATGTCGAGCGTCCAGCGCGCCCAGCTGGCCGCCTCCGTGAACTCGCCCTCCTGACTGAGCCGCGCCACCAGCGCGCCGGCGTTCCTGACCACGTCGTACTGGTTGCCCATCTCCTCGGCCGCCTGCACCGATTCGCGCAGGAGGTCGAGGCCCGTGTCGGGATCGGGGTGCAGCCTGCCGTACTGCCACAGGGTCAGCGCGCTGCGCTGCGCCTCCACCGCCTGCCGCGCGTACTCGAAGCCCTGCTCGCGCCGCAGCGTGCCCGCGCGCCGCGCCCTGAGCGCGGGTGCGGTGTGCACGGCCAGGTGCGTGTCGACGTCGGCCAGCACCTGCGCCAGGTCGCCAGCCGCGAAGCCCGCCACCATGCGCCACTCCAGCACGCGCTCCGTGCAGGCGTACTCCTCGGGTAGGGAGGAGAGCAGGAGGTGCAGGCGCTCCAGGAGCCCCTCCTCCTGGTAACGCGGCCCGGCCTGCCGCAGGAGATCGTTCACCAGCTCCGGAGCGCCTATGACAGCCAGCTCGAGGGCGTCCACCAGTTCGCCATGCCGCCTGAGGGCCTGCACTGCCAGGGAGGGCTCGACCAGCTCGGCGTCCTGCTCCGTGACCTGATCGCCCAGGGCGGACGGCACGCTTAGCGGACCAAGTCCGAGCGCTGCGTTCCCCGCCGCCAGGATGGGTTGGAAGCGCCCCCCTGCCTCAAGCCAGATGCGCTCGACCTCGGGGCTGGATAGCGCGTGCGGCAGGAGGTTCTGGGCCTCGCTCAGCTGAAGGCTCAACTCAGCCGGGCCGAGGACCTGGGCGCGCTCGGCCAACGCTGGCGGCGCCGCGGCCTCGCCCCGCAGGTCGATGAGCAGGCGGTACCCATGGTGCCGGAGGTCGAGCAAGTCCTCGAGGAGCCCGCCCGGCGCAC